>QHWF01000217.1 GCA_003222455.1 Acidobacteriota bacterium | reverse complement strand
GTTGCTGAAAAGCCAGCAACCTGAAGTTTCAAGTAACAAGGCTCAAGTCAGAGCCGCCGAAATCCGGCCAAATTCTCGGTAGTTGAGACTCGAAACTTGACACTTGCAAGTTCCGGCTGCGTTTTTCAGCAGCCTGCTACGCGACGAGCACGCCGCCGTCGATTGGATACGCCTGGCCGGTGACGAATGCCGCCTCGTCCGAACAGAGGTACAGCGCAAGACACGCCACTTCTTCCGGAGTGCCCATACGGCCAATCGGCTGATACGCCGACAACTGCTGGAGCATCTCCTGCTCGCGCCCGGCGTAATGGCGCGCAAGGTACGCATCGACGAACGGCGTGTGAATGCGCGCGGGGCAGATGCAATTGCAGCGGATGTGCTGTTTCACGTAGTCGATCGCGATCGACATCGTCATGGTGAGCACGGCCCCTTTCGACATCGAGTAGGCAAAGCGATCGGCCACGCCGATGAGCGACGCGATCGATGCCATGTTCAGGATGACGCCGCCGCCCCGCGCGACCATCAGCGGCAGGACGGCGCGGGCGCACAGAAACACGCCCTTGACGTTCACCCGGTACAACCGATCCAGATCGGCCTCGGTGGTCTGCTCGATCGTCCCGACGTGCGCGATCCCGGCGTTGTTCACCAGGATGTCCACACGCTGGCGGGTTTCCCAAATCCGATGGAACGCCCTGGTGACGGTCTCGGCGTCCGCGACATCGCAGGCGAACGGTTCCGCGCGCCCGCCGGCTGCGACGATGCGGTCGGCGGTTGCGCGCGCCGCGGCATCATCCAGGTCCAGCGCGACAACGTGCGCATCCTGCCGCCCGAACAGGGTGGCGATGGCCGCGCCGATGCCTGACCCGGCGCCCGTGACGACGGCCACCTTGTTCGTCAATTTGAACACGCCGCTCAAATACTATACGTTTACCGGTAAAGTCAAAGGAACTTCGAAGTTTGAAGTCTGAAGTCGACTTCATACCCTGAGAACTTAACTCGAGACTTCAACACTTCAGACTTCACGCTTCAGACTTCACAGTTCACACTTTCAGATACACTTCGACCACACAGGAGGGGTCGTTATGTGGAGCCGACGTTCGATGCTGCGGCTGGCCGGCACCGCCACAGGAGCGGTGTTCGCCGCGCGCAGGTACGGGATTGAGGAGGTCGCTTACGCCACGGCCGCGGTCGAGGGGCGATCGCCGGAGGACGTCGCGGCCGACGAAACCTACTGGCGCGAGATTCAGTTTGCGTTCACGCTCGACCGCTCGCTGATCAACTTGAACAACGGCAATCAGTGCCCGAGCCCCACCGTCGTGCACGAGGCGTGCAAGCGGTACATGGACTCGTCGAACCAGGCGCCGGTGTATCATCGTGGTCTCATCGAGCGGAACATCGAGACGGCGCGCCGGCGCCTCGCCGGCGAGTTCGGCGCCGATCCCGAGGAAATCGCCATCACCCGCAACGCGAGCGAATCGCTGCAGATTGCGCAGAACGGTCTCGATCTGAAACCAGGCGACGAAATCATCACGACCGAGCAGGACTACGGCCGGATGTTGACCACGTGGGATCAGCGTGCGCGGCGCGACCACATCAAGATCACGAGACTCGACTTTCCGTGTCCGACGACGCAGGCCGATCTGCTCCAGCGGTTCGAGCGCGCGATCACGCGGCAGACAAAAGTGCTGCACTTCTGCCACATCACGAACCAGTCCGGACAGCTGTTCCCGGTCCGCGATCTCAGCCTGATGGCGCGGCCGCGCGGCATCACGACGATCGTCGACGGCGCGCATGCGCTCGCCCATTTCCCGTTCAAGCTGCGCGACCTGGAGATGGATTACTACGGCGTCAGCCTGCACAAGTGGCTGCTGGCGCCGCTCGGAACCGGCCTGCTGTACGTGCGCAAGGACCGCATCGCGTCGACGTGGCCGCTGCAGGCGGCCCCCGAACGGAACGACACCGACATCCGCAAGTTCGAGGAAATCGGCACGAGTCCGGCCGCCACCAAGGCCGCCATCAACGAGGCCATCGCGTTCCAGCAGGCGATTGGCCTCGAACGCAAGGCGGCGCGCCTGCGCTACCTGACACTCCGCTGGGCCAACGAGCTGAAGAAGAATCCGCGGATCAAACTGCACTCCAGCCTCGAACCGGGGCAGACCTGGGGCCTGGCCGTCGTCTCCATCGACGGGATCGATTCGAACAAGCTCGTGCCGTACCTCTGGGACAAGTACCGGATCGTGATCACGACGGTGGGCCACGAGAACACGAAGGATCCGAGCCTCACCTACCGCGGCCTGCGTGTCACGCCGAACATCTACACGCCGCTCGAAGAGATCGACACCTTCGTGGAAGCGAAGCAGAACGTGCTGAAAAGCGGATTGCCTTCCTGAGCTCACCGCGGAGGACGCGGAGGACAGGAGGAAAAATCCCTGGGTCGAGCTCACGATCGAACGCAGCCTTTGCGTTCAACGGCGGCGTCGGTTACTCGGACACGCTCCTGGCGACAGTTGACGTTTACCAGGTTCCGTCTGAGGACGTGGTCGTCGTCGCAGCGGGCCGCTTGTACTTGTCGAACCAGGCCAGCAGATAGAGCTGCTGCGACAACCGGTGTGACGGACGCCGCCAGCCGTGGAACTCGTCGGGCATGCGCACGAGGAGCGTTTCCTTTTTCAACAGCTTGAGCGCCCGGTAAAATTCCTCGCTCTGCCCGATCGGTGTGCGCAGATCGGCCTCGCCCGTCATCACCATGGTCGGCGTCGTGACATTCGCCACGTAGTGCAACGGCGATCGGACGGCGTATTCCATCGGGTCTTCCCACGGATACTTCTTGAACTGGCGGTACCAGCTGGCGCCGTCGGTGACGCCGACGAACGATCCCCAGTCGATGACCGGCCGCATCGACACGGCCGCCGCGAAGCGGCTCGTGTGGCCGACGATCCACGCGGTGAGCACGCCGCCGCCGCTGCCGCCGCAGACGAACAGGTTGCGCTCGTCGATGAATCCTTTGGCGAGTGCCGCATCCACGCCGGCCATCAGGTCGTCGTAGTCCCTCCCGGGATACGCCTTCTGAATGCCGTTGACGAACTCCTGCCCGTACCCCGTGCTGCCGCGCGGGTTCGTCCAGAGTACGGCGTATCCGTTCGCGGCGAAGTTCTGAAAGCTCCAGCTGAAACCGACGTCGTACATCGACCACGGACCGCCGTGGATCCACAGCACCATCGGGTACTTCTTTGCCGGCTCGAAGTTCGCGGGCTTCATGAGCCAGCCTTGAATTCTGAGACCGTCCTTCGACGTGAACCACATCTCTTCGTAATCGGCGAGCTTCACGTTGGCCAGCACGTCCTGGTTCACGTCCACCAGCATCTTCCACGCCGCGCTGTTCCGTGCGTCCGCCATACGGAACGTGACCAGCTGGCCCGGACGCAGCGGGGTGGAACGCACGGCGGCAGCAGTCCCGGTATTCGAGATCGACAGGCCATGCAGCGTCCTCGGAGAGTCGTCGGTCAGCTTGCGCAATTCGCCTTGCACCGGGGCGAAATAGAGCGATGTGGATCCTTTGTCGCCGACCGTGAAATACACGCCGGAGCTGTCGGACGCCCAGGTCAGGTCGTCGGGTGATTCGCTCAGGGTAGCCGCCCACACCCGCCGGGCGCCTCCGTTCCTGTCCATGAGGTACAGGGATGAGATCGTGTTCGTGTAGTCGCGATCGTCATACCCGGTGTACGCGATCCAGCGTCCGTCGGGCGACGCCGTCGGGTTGGCGTCCGGACCCTTGCGCTCACTCAGCGCTCTGACGTCGAGCGTCTTCAAGTCCACCGCGTAGATCTCGCTGTCGCCGCGCTGGTACTCGGCGTCAGGCTTGCGGATGCCGGAAAAATAGATCGTCTGTCCGTCCGCAGCCCATTCCGGATCGGCGTGGTTGTATTTCCCGTCGGTGATCTGGCGCGGCGTGCCGCCGAGCGCCGCGTCGATCGTGAAGATGTGAGTGAATCCCTTCTCCACCGGACCGGTACCGTCGCGTGCCCAGCTCA
>QHWF01000216.1 GCA_003222455.1 Acidobacteriota bacterium | reverse complement strand
ACCCACCCGACCCACGTGGCCCGCCCGGCCTCCTGTGGCGACTAATTTGCTCCGACGCCGACACATGACCAGCAAACAGCAGACGGCGGTAGCAGCGAGTGCGGTCGCGATCGGTGCCGCGCTGGTTGCGCGCGGATTTCGAACGGGCCGCGCGATTCAATTCCAGAATCGATCGGTGTTGAGTACGGGCGGCTCGCGCGGACTGGGCCTGCTCATCGCGCGCGAGCTCGGCCGTGAAGGCGCGCGGCTCACGCTCGCCGCGCGCGATGAAGCAGAGCTCGAGCGCGCGCGCGCGGACCTCGAGGCGCGCGGCATCGAGGCCGCTATCGTCACCTGCGACGTCGGCGAGCGCGGACAGGCTGAGCGGCTGGTCGAAGAGGTCGTGAAGCAGCGCGGCGCTATCGACGTGCTCATCAACAACGCCGGAATCATCCAGGTGGGCCCGCTCGAGCACATGAAGCTGCGGGATTTCCAGGACGCCATGGCCATTCATTTCTGGGGGCCGCTGCACACGATCCTCGCCGCCGTCCCGCAGATGCGCCGTCAGGGCAGCGGCCGGATCGTGAACATCTCCTCCATTGCCGGAAAGATTGGCGTACCGCATCTCGCGCCGTACTGCGCCAGCAAGTTTGCGCTGACCGGGTTGTCGGAAGCCGTCCGGGGTGAGCTCGCCAAAGACAAGATCCTCGTCACGACGGTCTGCCCGGGGCTGATGCGTACCGGATCGCCCTTCAACGCGTGGTTCAAAGGACGCCACCGCGACGAGTTCACCTGGTTCGCGATTTCAGACTCGCTGCCGCTCGCCACCATCGACGGCGCCCGCGCGGCGCGACAGGTCATCGACGCGTGCCGCCATGGCGACGCCGAGCTCGTCATCACGTGGCCGGCCAAGCTCGCGGTCATCGCGAACGCGGTCTTCCCCGAAGCGGTCGCGCTGGGGATGTCTCTGGCGAACTCTCTGCTGCCTGCTCCGACCAACGAGTTGGGCGATCAGGCCCGGAGCGGCTGGCAAAGCCTGTCGGACTGGGCGCCCTCGAAGCTGACGACGCTGACGGATCGGGCAGCAATTTGGAATTCGGAATTCGGAATTCGTGACACTCGATCGTCAATTCCGAATTCCGAATTCAGAATTCCAAAACGAGAGCCGCTCAGAGCCCTGCGTGTGTCGGTTCGGGCCGTGTCAACTCCAGCCACCTCGTACATGGCGCAGTGGCCGGTGGCGCCGCGGTAGATGAGCACGGTGCCGGCTGCCGCGAGCATGGCGCCAGCCGGGGTCCGCGCTTTGAGCTGCTTGATGCCGTGGGCGGTGAGTGCGGCGCCGCCTAGCGCTGAAGCCCAGCCTTCGACGATTGCCACGTTAACACCTGAAGACATGAAAGGCTCCTTTCGTTCCGACATGTTCATTAACCATGCCGGTTGATGGAGAGTGGGCGGCGGGCGGCCAGCCGGGAGCAGAATGCTGTGCTAGCCTTGCGCTCTTATGAACATCATGACCGAGCCGGAGCGGCTGCCACGCACGCTGGGCCTGTGGAGCTCGGTTGCGCTGGTTGTGGGGATCACGATCGGGTCAGGCATTTTTCGATCGCCGGCCGGCATTGCCCGCCAGGCCCCGAATCCGATGGTCATGCTGGGTCTGTGGGTCGGCGGCGGCGTGATCACGCTGTGTGGCGCGCTCTCCCTGGCTGAAATCGCCGCCGCTCTGCCACAGACCGGAGGCATTTACGCCTATCTGCGCGAGGCGTGGGGACGCCGGGCCGCCTTTCTCTTTGGCTGGTCTGAACTGATCCTGATTCGTGCGTCAGCGCTGGGCGGGATTGCCGTGGTGTTCGGTGAGTACCTGCTGCGAAGCCTGGGCATCGACCCGTCGGAGCACGTGCTGATGGCGAGAGCGTTGTCGGCGAGCGCCATTGCCTTTGCGGCTGCCGCCAACATCCGCGGCGCGAACATCGGCGCCCTCATCGTCGGCATCGCGACGTGGGCGAAGTTCGGGGCCTTGTCCCTGCTGGTGCTGGCGGCCTTCGCTCTGGGAGCCGCGCACGGCGCCAGCCTCGAGCACTTGACGGCGGCGTCAGTGGGTCCGCTGACACTCGGCAGTATCGGATTGGCTCTCGTGAGCGTGCTATGGGCTTACGACGGGTGGGCTGATCTGTCATTCGTCGCCGGTGAAGTGAAGGACGCGGGCCGGAACCTTCCACGCGCGATCATTCTGGGAACTCTCGCCCTTATCGCGATTTACGTCCTCACGAACCTCGCGTATCTGTACGTACTCCCGATCGACACGATGCGCAGCTCTCCACTCGTGGCGGCCGACACCATGCTCGCGCTGTTCGGCCACTTCGGCGTCGTTCTCGTGTCGGTCTTCGTCATGATCTCGTCGTTCAGCTCGCTCAACGGCAGCATGCTGGCGTCGCCGCGGGTGTTCTTCGCGATGGCGGAGGATCGACTGCTGTTCCAGGGGATTGCCAGCGTCCATTCACGGCATCGGACGCCGTACGTCGCCATCCTCGTTGCGGCCGTGCTCGGCATGGCGCTCGTCATGAGCCGGAGCTTTGAACGGCTCACCGACACCTTTGTGCTGGCCATCTGGCCGTTCTACGCACTTGGCGTGGCCGCTATCTACCGCCTGCGCCGCGAGCGGCCCGAATTGCCACGGCCGTATCGAGCGCTGGGCTATCCGGTCGTGCCGGCGGTGTTCATCGCGTCTGTTATCGCGTTCGTGGTCAACGCGCTCATCAACGACACGACGAACAGCATTATCACTTTCGCACTGATCCTGGCGGGACTTCCGGTCTACCAGTTCTTCTTTTCATCGCACGAGTCGCGTCGCTGACGTCCACCCCGATCTTTTTACGTCCGATGTGGTGGATTTTCTTTGACGCGTCGGAATGTGCCTGTTACTCTTTTTTTTTGGCCCGATACTTGATTTAGAGGAGCTGTGAAGATGCATGTACTCGAGGCGCTGCGGCGCCGTGGCTTTTTCCTCCACTCATCGGACTCCGAAACAGACGCCGGCGAGCACGAGAACCCGGAAGGTTTCCGGCTCCGGGTCCGGACGTCCCGCCGGATTGCCCGCCGACATGCCGTCAGCGGCGGCCGATCGCGGTCCGACTCACGAATCGAAGACACCGAGCCGCAGATCAGATCAGGGAGCGTGACTGGCAGCCGTCAACGGTCACACTTGCCCCGCTGATCCAGCTCGCACGTGGCGACACGAGAAACGCCACGAGGGCCGCAACCTCTTCGGGGCGGCCGAATCGCCCGAACGGGAGTTCCCGCCGGACGAATTCGCTCATCCCCTCAGGATCCTCCTGCACGCGTCTATCCCACGATCCCCCTGGAAAACGGATGGAACCCGGCGCCACGCTGTTGACGCGGATGTTGTCGCGGGCCAGTTGCTGCGCCATCGCCTTGGCGAGGCTGATTTCGGCGGCTTTCACGGCGTTGTAGGTCATCCGGCCACCAGATTCGCGCCCCCAGATTGAGGCGATCATCACGATCGCGCCGCCACCGCGCCGGCGCATCAGCGGGACTGCCAGCCGGGACGCCCGAATAGCCGGAAACAACGTCTGATCGAAGGCGTCCTGCCACTCGGCGTCGCTCGTATTCACGATATCGGACCCTCGAGCGACACCAACGTTATTGACGAGGATGTCCACGCCACCGAACGTCTCGACGGTCCGCCGGACGACTTCCGCGATCCCGCCGTTGGTGGCCACGTCGGCTTGAACCGTCAGCACCCGCTCGCTGCCCCCGGGAATGGCGCGAAGCCTCTTCGCTGCTTCGGACAACGCAGTCTCGCCGCGTGCACAGATCGTCACATTGCACGCTTCGTCGACGAGTGCCGCGGCCGTGGCAAAGCCAAGCCCCTTGCTCGAGCCGGTGACGATGGCGATTTTGTCGGTGAGCTGGAGATTCACTTTTCTGCACTGGCGGCGGGGCCCCACCCCCGCCGCGAACTGACGCTGACACCGCGCCTCCGGATTTCCATGTCCTCCGGCGCGGTGTAGCCGCAGGCGCTTCTGCGGCAGCCGGGACCCCACGCCGCTGCGAACTGACGCTGACACCGCGCCTCCGGATTTCCATGTCCTCCGGCGCGGTGTGGCCGCAGGCGCTGCTGCGGCAGCGGGACCCGACGCTGCCGCGAACTGACGCCGACACCGCGCCTCCGGATTTCCATGTCCTCCGGCGCGGTGTGGCCGCAGGCGCTGCTGCGCTGACGACGATCCGGCTTCCGGCTCTAGGGAGCGTGTGGGGCTAACCAACCCGGCCGTGACGTTCGTCCTTCGGCCGTGCTGTGACAACGTCGTCCGCTCACGCGAAGCGAATCGAAGAACGTCTTGACGAGCCGTTGAGCCGCATTTCCGCGGGGCCAAGAGCCTAGCAGGCTGCTGAAAAACGCAGCCTGAAGTCAAAAGGTAAAACAGAAAAGTGAAAAGCGGGCGGAAAATCACACTTTTCTGTTTTAGCTTTTCAGTTTTACCTTCAGGTCGGCTCCTTTTTCAGCGAGCTGCTAGAGCCCGAAGCCGAAAGCCCGATCAAGGCTCATTTCTATCTCCCCCCGCGACCGGTGAGATCGTTGAGCGACCAGTCGAACTTCTTGTAGACCATTTCGAACGAGTTTTTCGTGACGAACTCTTTTTCGGTGGTCAGCAGGCGTGGCTGAACGAACGCGACGACCGCACGCTCGATCGGGCTCCGGTTCGCAAATGCGGGCGGCGCCTTGTCGGCATACGCGGCCGTGAACTCGCGCTCACGCCAGGAGAAGATGGCGTTCACGCTCATCTTGCCGCCCTCCCGATCGAATTGCACACACTCGGGCCGCGTGAGGCACTCGTTTGCGACCTCAGTGAGCTGGCGTTCGAGCTCGGTCGCCGTGAACGCCTCGCTGCGAAGCCTGCCGCTGCTGACGGCCCCGCGGCCGAGCGCGAGATAGACCCGCGGATCGTTGAACGAGGGCAGGATCGTCTGTTCGATCTGGTCAAGCGTCAACGAGCGGCCGCCGACTCTGTGCGTGAGCCGCTCGAAGGCCCCGGGGATTTGCCTGATGCTGCGGGCTGGATACTCCGGGAAACGGCCGTGTATCGGATAGTGATCGACGACGGTGCGCAGGACGAGGGCGTTGTAGGCGTTCAGCCAGAACGCCAGCTGCTCGTCCTTCGGCAGCTTGTCCACAGCGACTGTCGCCAGAGCATTCACGAATCCCTCCAGCCGCCCGCGTTCCGCTTTCAACGCGCGGTAGTAGACGAATCCGTCGCGAACGTTCAGGTCGAGGATGGTGTCGAACGCCTTTCGCCGAGACGCATCCACAGGCTCCTGCGGGCCGGGTGCAGGGACGAGCAACAGCGTGAATACGACGGTTGCAAGACGCATAGCTTGATAGAGAGCTGCAATTCAGAATTCTCAATGCCGAATCCTGAATTCTACAGCCGATGCTCGAGAAACCGCGCGAGCGCGGCATTGAATGCGGCCGGCTGCTCCAGGTTCGCCAGATGACCGGCCTGCGGGATGGTTACAAGCTCGGATCCGGCGATTGCACGGTGCATCGCTTCGGCCGCCGATCGCGGTGTCACCGTGTCCTCCTCGCCCACGGCGACCAGCGTCGGACAGCGAATCGACGACAACAACGGTCCTGAATCGGGGCGCGTCATCAGCGCGCCGATTGCGCCGGCAATCGCGTCGCTCGAGCTCGATAGAACGAGCGCTCGAACGCGCTCGACCACCTCCGGCTGCGTCGCGCGCGTCGTCCAGCCGAGCAGCTTCGGAATCATGTCGTCGGCCACCGCGGCCGGGCCCTTGTCCCGTACGAGCTGCAGCATCCGCAGGCGTCCGGCGACGGCTTCGGCCGTGTCCGCCTCCGATTTCGTGTCGGCGAGCAGCAATCCCTGGAAGTAGCGCGGCGCCCGCCGGAACATCGCAAACGCGATGTAACCGCCCATCGAGACGCCGCCGATCACCGCTTCTTCAATATGTAAGGCATCGAGGAGGTCGATGACGTCGCCTGCGAAATCGTCCAGCGACGTGGCCGCCGGATCGTTGTCCGTGTGGTCGAATTGGCGGAGCTGCGGCGCGACGACCCGCCACCCGTGTTCGGACAACGCGAGCTGCGCCTCGAACATCCGCGCGGTGACGGGAAACGCATGGATCAGCAGAAGCGTGCCGCGCTTGCGCACACCAAGACGCGGCATCGCCTCCAGATAGCGGAGCCTTCCTATGGCCTGCACCGGCCCATTGTCCCATGCGATGGGGGCCCGAGCAGAATTCTGAATTCCTACAGAGCACGATCGAACGCAGAGGTCGCAAAGAACGCAAAGCAAGACCGGGTTTCTTTGCGGCCTTCGCGGCCTTTGCGTTCCACGGCGGCGTCGGTTAGTCGGACACGCTGCTAGCGTCCCTCCGCGCGGACAAGCGCGGCCAGCACACGATTCTGATCGTGAGCGGATTTGATGCGTTCAGCGGCGCTCACGAAAGCCTGCCGGCTGCCCGATTCGACGGCCCGCGCATTCAGAAACGCCAGGAGGACCTCGGCGCGATCGTGATCCGAGCGCATCGTGCCGACGAGATCGAACACCGATTGTTGCACGTCCGCTGTGACACCGCCCCTCGCGGCGAGCTCGGTGAGCACGCGCCGCCGCTCGTAATCGGAATCGATACTCCTGAGCGCGGCCAGGAACGGCTGCCGGACGCCCGGCTCGACCCCATTTGCCTTCACGTATGCAGTCAGAACCTGACCGCACTCGTAGTCCGAATCGATCGTCGCAGCGGCCATCAGGAAGCCTCGCCTGCCGTCGGGCCCGAGCGCGCTCTTCGCCAACGCGTCGATGAGCACCCGGCGCTGCTCATAACTTGACGTCATGCGACCGACGGCGGCAAACAGTGTGTCGGTCTGTTCGATGCCACCAGCGGCGAGTGCGGCGCGGAGCACTTCACCCCGCTCGTAGTCGGAGTGCATGTCTTCGACGCCACCGAGCGCGATGTGGGCAACGCCGGCGGCAAGAGGGCGCGCTGCGAGAAGCCCCGTGAGCGCTCGGCGCTTCTCGTAATCCGATTTCATCCCGGCCATCGCCTGCACGTAGGCCAGGGCCGCTCGATCCTCGAGCCGCACGCGCGAGGCGATGCGCTGCAGGACCTGGCCGCGTTCGTAGTCCGACGTCACCTGCTGTCCGACCTGACGGAGCACCGGAAGAGACGAAGTCGAGTCGAGCCGCGCAGTGTCGACCAGGGCGACGAAATACCGTCGACGCGCGTAATCGCCGCCGAGCAGCGCGATCTCGTCGAGGACGCCGTTGACGCCTCGCTTCGCGAAAATCGACTTGACACGCTGTTCGGCGCCGATGCCGGACCGCCGGACCAGGATCGGCAGCTTCTCGGCCAGCCATCTCCGCGCGTCGTCGTCAAACGGACGCTGCAGTCCGGCGACGTAGAACGTTCGAGTGATGACGCCGCCGGACGAGCGGATTTCAATGGTGCGAGGAACGAGCGCACTCCAATCGCGCAGCATCAGATAGCCGTCGTCCGACATCGAGGTCACGTCTGTCAACTCGTCGTTGAACGTGACGGTGCCATGCAGCCGGACGTCGAACCGGGACGTGCCGTCGTTCCAGTTCATCTGCCATGTCCCGCTCGATTGGACCGGGCCCGGCGCTGGCGCAGGCGGCGCCGGTGGTACGGGCGGAACAGGCGGTGCCGGAGGCGCTGGTGGTGCTGGTGGCGCCGGGTGCGGTGCGGCGGCCCACGTCATCGGAGCCAGCGGCGGCAACGGCGGTACCGGTGGTACCCAGCCTGGCGCCGGCGCAGGCGCCACGGATGGCGCGAACGCTGGCACCTCGAGTGGCGGCCACAAGGGTGATCGCAGCGGCT
>QHWF01000215.1:3971-9317 GCA_003222455.1 Acidobacteriota bacterium | reverse complement strand
TCTACGAGCCGCGCGGCATCAAGATGCGCGGCTGCCAGCCGCGCGACGTGATTGGACGGGCGATGTCTCTCGCCGCCTACATGGGATACCCGCATGAGCTCACGAACGAGCTGTTGGAGACCGCGTGCGCAAGCTATTTCGTAGACGACGGCGCCGACTCGATGGCCGACCAATAGAGCTGGACCTGACACGGAGGACGTGGCGGAGAGAAATGCAATTGGGAATTCGGAAGTTGGAATTAAGAATTCGTGAAATTCAAACGCAAATTCCAAATTCCAAATTCCAAATTCTGAATTCTAACCTCCTGTCCTCCGCGTCCTCCGCGGTTGGCCTCAGTCTGTTCGCGGCCGCGGTCGTGGCGACGCTGGGTGCGGCCACCGTGATGGCTGGTCCACCCAAGGACGCCGTCATTCCGATGGCCGTGCACATTACGTCGCCGCTCGGCCGCAGCGGCCTGCCTGGCAAGGTCCGCATCGTCGCCCGAATCGCTGCGCCTGTCGAATCGCCGGCGATTGCGGCGCGGCCGGTGCGCTTCTTCGTCAACGACAAGTTGATCGGGACCGATACCGACGGACCGCCGTATTCGACTGAGTGGGAAGACGAAAATCCGTTCGAACCCTGCAAACTGGCCGTCGAGGTCGACGATCCGATCGGCGGCGTTGTACGCGACGAGATCGATCTCGCCCCGTTCGAGATCGTCGAGCAGAGCGGCATCACCAGCGTCGGACTGGAAGCGACGGTGCAGGACGCCCAGGGTCATTATCTGGGCGGACTCGACGCGTCGCAGTTCACGCTGCGCGAGAACGGCGAGCCGCAGACGATCGACGTAATCACGTCGGAAGCGCCGGCTGCGACGTTCGTGCTGCTCGTGGACAGCAGCCAGAGCATGTCGCGCAACATCGATTTCGTGCGCGTGGCCGCCAGCCGGCTCGTCGATCATCTCCGGACCGACGACAGCGTCGTCATCGCACCCTTCAACAAAGGCATCACGACCGTCACCGGCCCGTCACGCGATCGGGCGACGATTGCCGACGCCGTGGCCGCCATCAAGCCGCACGGCGGCACCGCCATCATCGATGCGCTGCTGGAGGCGACGGAGCAGTTTCCGAATGCCGATGGCCGGCGCGTCGTCGTGCTCCTCACCGACGGCTACGACGAAAACAGCACGAAATCGTTCGAGGAAACACTGGCCCGGCTGAAGCAGACGCAGGTCACCGTCTACACGGTGGCGATCGGCGGCGTCTCGGGCGTCTCGATCAACGGTGAAAAGATGCTGCGGCGAATCGCCGGCGACACCGGCGGCCGTGCGTTCTTCCCGTGGAACTCGGATCAGCTTGCGGCGGTCCACACCTCGATTGCCGACGACGTGCAGCACCGGTATCGGATGGCCTACACGCCGACGAACCAGCGACAGGACGGGACGTGGAGGACGATTACGTTGACGACGAACGACGCGGCGCACAAGGTTCACGCGCGGCCGGGTTATCAGTCGCTGATGCCGGCGCCGGTCAGGCCGTCGATCGAGTTCATCGCGGTGGACGCCGCGCAGCAGTACGTCGATCTCACACGCGACGATTTCGACGTGCTGGAGGACGGCGTCAAGCAGAGCGTCGACGTGTTCCAGGAAGCGGTCGCGCCGGTCACGATCGCGCTCGCCCTCGATCAGAGCGGCAGCATGAAGAAGGCGGCGCCCGTCGTCCGTGAGGCAGCCGGCGCGTTCGTGGATGCGCTGCGCCCGACCGATCCGCTCGGGCTCGTGCTGTTCTCCGACAAAGCGGAGCTGATGGGCGAGGTCGGAACGGATCGCAAGCCGGCGCACGACGCCATCGATGCGTATACGGCAAAGGGTGGAACGGCGCTGTACGACGCGCTCGATCTCGCGCTCGGTCGACTGAAGACCGTCGAAGGCCGCCGCGTGATCGTCGTCGTCACCGACGGTTACGATGAGGATGCGAAGTCGAAAGGGCCAGGCAGCACGGCGACGTGGGATCAGGTTGTTGCGAGCGCCAAGGAGATCGATGCGACGATCTACGCAATCGGGCTCGGCGCGCGCGTCGATCGGTCACGCCTGCAGCAGCTCGCGAGCCTGACCGGGGGAGAAGCCTACTTCACGACCGACGTCGCCGCGCTCGAGCAGCATTATCATCGGATTGTCGAGGAGCTCCATCGGCGATACCTGGTCGCGTACACGTCGACGAACGTGAAGCGCGACGGGATGTGGCGGAAGGTCGAGCTGCGGAGCCACATGACGAGCGTCCGCGTGAGAAGCCGCGGCGGATACTACGCGCCACCCCAATAGCGCGGTCTGGCTCCAGGGTGCTTTGGGCTATCGCTCCAGAGTGCTTTGCGCTATCGCTTCAAGGTGCTTCGCGCTGTCGCTTCAAAGTGCTTTGCGCTGTCGCTCCAGGGTGCTTTGCGCTGTCGCTCCGGGGTGCTTTGCTCTATCGCTCCAACGTGCTTCGCGCTGCCGCTTCAAGGTGCTTTGCTCGCTCCAGAGTGCTCGTGCTATCGCTTCAGTGCTGGGCACTTCCGCTGCACGGTGCTTGGAAACGGGACGCTGGCATCGTGCTGCGAACTGACGCTGTAGAGTGCTCGGTGCTTCGCTGGACGGTGCTTGCTTTTCCGTCCAGCGTTCTTCGCACGTCGAAGCCCATGATGCTACTCGCCGACCGACGTAGACCGCTGGATTTGGCCACGTGCGACGATTCAACCATTCCGAACGAGCTTTTCACACGACGCAACGAGCGCCTGCACCTGGTCCGGAGCGATAGAACTTCGTCCCGCGTAGGCTCGCTGAAATCTCCGTAATCGCTCGTCTGCCTCTTCTCGAACGCTCGCGGTAATGCGCGGGCGGTATCGGGCGAGATCAGTCCGGTCTTGACGAAGTGTTCCTGAAATAGCGCGATGACGCCGCTGTGCCGGGATGAGTCGAGTGCCTTCGTGGCGAGCAGCGCGCGCGCCGCGTAAAATGTCGCGTAGTACAGGCGATTCAAAGCACTGGCGAAATGGCACTGCTCAATGAGGAGGGCGGCTGCTTCAAGTGCTTCGTGCGCGCGGGAAATCCGATGGTTCGCCAGCTCGTCGCGAGGGGTCACAACGGAATGCTCTCGCCGGCAACATTTCGAATGAACGATGTTTCGCGCCACACGGGATGGTTCAGGATTCCTGGTGTGACGACGCGAGGCGAGACGTAGACGCCGAACTCGAGGTTGACGTCGAAGGCGATGTCGATGGCGCGATCTTCCAGAACCACACGCTCACTTTCGGGCTGTACGACGACAAGCACGTCGATGTCGGACTCGGGCGTGGCGTCGCCCCGTGCTTCGGACCCGAACAAGCGCACGTCCACGACGTTGCCCGGGAGGTTGTGTCGGAGCCGCTTCACGAACTCAGCTAACGCGAGTTGTCTGTTGGAAGCGGAAGGCATGCTCGTAGTATAGCTTCCGCGCGTGCGTTCCCCAGCCTCCCGGTGTCGAGGACAAGATGCCGTCCGCCTGAAGGCGGACACTATCGAGCACACGAAGCCCGTCACTTGGTCCGCCCGGAGGCGGACACCATTGAGGACACGCGAGACGAAACAGTTTCAAACGAAACGTCGGTAGTGTCCGGCTTCAGCCGGACCCAGCGATGCGATCTCGCGACCTGGCGTAGCCGCTGAGCCTTCGGGCGAAGGCTCGCGCTACAGAGCTGCGTTCTCGGATTCGCCCTCAGGCACGTCCGTGTCGGGCTGCTCCACCGGCCGCGTCGGCCGCAACCCTGGGAACTTGACGACGGGCCGGCGATCCATCTTGGTCGTCGGATTGCGGAATTCCCGGAAATCGGGACGGCAATCGTGCGTGGCCAGGAAGTTCATGAACCGCTTGTAATCGTTCGCCGGAATCCGGAACAGATCGAGGAGGCCGCGATAGTTGCCGCGGCTCACGCTCAGGCCGCGCCGCACCACTTCGCGGACGTCGTGCCGGGTGATGTCGCGATCCAGGAACATCGGGTGAAGGTGTTCCCAGAACGAGTAGCCGCCTTCGACGATCGCCTGAAACAGCTCGTCGGCCAGCTGGCGCCGCCGTTCGCGCGCCGGGAGCACCGCCTGTCCAGTGGACTTGAGGATGTGCGGGAGCTGCGCCACGTCGACGGCCACATCGTCGGTCGCCACCGAGCTGATCTGCTCCATCACATTCTGCAGCTCGCGGACGTTGCCCGGCCAGCGGTGCCGCTCGAGGACAGCCCACGCTTCGTCGGTCAGCGCGATGTCTTTGCCCGAGTGGTTCAGGAAGTGGATCGCGAGCGGTTTGATGTCTTCGCGCCGGTCGCGCAGCGCCGGCACGTGGAGATGAATCACGCGCACGCGATACAGAAGGTCTTCGCGAAACTGTCCGGCGGTGACCATCTCGGGCAGGTTGCGGTTCGTCGCCGCGATGACGCGAACGTTGACGTTGCTGCTGGTCATGTCCGAGCCGACGGGATGGATTTCGCCGTTCTCCAGGAACCGCAGCAGGACGCCCTGCATCCGCGGGCTCATTTCGCCCAGCTCGTCGAGGAACAGCGTGCCGCCGTTCGCGAGCTGCAGCTTACCGAGCTTGTCGCGGTGCGCCCCGGTGAAGCTTCCTTTGACATGTCCGAACAGCTCGGACTCGAGCAGCGACTCGGCGACGCCGGCGCAGTTCACCGCCACGTACTCGCGCGTACGGCGGAGAGAGTGCGCATGAATGTATCGGGCGATGATGTCCTTGCCGACACCGCTCTCGCCGGTAATCAGGACTTTGGCGTCACTGACGGCCACGCGAGAAGCGTAGGCGAAAAGATCCTTCATTTGCTTACTAGCCGTGATGATCTTCGGCTCGCCTTGCTGTCTCGTCGTGCTTGCGAATGCAGTCGATGCCATCGGTGAGAATCCTTCGCTTGGTCGGACGCCAAGAGCCCACGTCCGCAGTCACGGTTTGTGTAACAGGTTATTGCGCGTCCCGCGGCCCCGGCCCGTTCGCGCTGACCTCTCGGGACAATGCAACACCTTGACCATGTTTGAACAGGCCTGATCGCCGGGACATTTGTCCGTGCCCTCCTCCAGAAGTCTGCCCCAGACATCCTTATTCTCATGGCCAGCGTAGACATTGGTCGAATGAGGGCGAACGAATCCTCGCAACGGAGGACTTGACCTCCGGAGGAAAAGCCGGGCCAGGACCAGACTATTGTCTCGGCACGACAGATACATCCCCTTTTGCCGCTCTTTCATTCCCGTCCGGGGTCGAGGAACAGATTGCGCGCTTTTTCTCAGGGGCGGCTCGAAGTCTCGTTGAAAAGCGAGACTCCGACCATCCTGCACAGAAGCATTCCCGTCCGGCGAGCAAATTG
>QHWF01000215.1:0-3882 GCA_003222455.1 Acidobacteriota bacterium | reverse complement strand
ACACGAGGACAAGCCCGCGGGCGCCGTCAGACCGCCGGCTCATCGACCGGTGGACATGGAGTCGCCGACGGTCCACGATCTGCCGGCACTCGCGTAGCAGGCTGCTGAAAAACGCAGCCTGAACTTGCAAGTGTCAAGTTTCAAGTCTCAACTACCGAGAATTTGGCCGGATTTCGGCGGCTCTGACTTGAGCCTTGTTACTTGAAACTTCAGGTTGCTGGCTTTTTCAGCAACCTGCTAGAGGCAGGCCTCCGACGTCGACGCGGCTCTGCGCTCCCCGCAGCCCCGTCGACGGCAGAAGGCCTGGACTCTTTATCGGACGGACTCCTGGCGTCGCTTTGCTCACGCGTCACGGTGTAGTGCGGACCTTCAGGCCCGCCGGACAGCAGCCTGTTGAAGGCCGCACTACACAAAATATTTAATCCTCACCACCCGACCACCCGACCTCCCCGACCTCCCTGGCCCACCCGACTGCCCCGAAGAACACGATAGACGCAAGAGATTTCGTGCCTTTCCTTTGTGTCCTTGGTGCCCTTTGTGTCCTTCTCCACGTGCCAGCCTTGACTTTGCGGGCCCAGGGCGTCATTCTCGCTGGGCTGCGCGGTCCAGCACTCACAACAACTCAACCGGAGGCCATTCATGAGGCAGTTTCTGAACGCCGTCGTGTGCACCGCCATTGTGCTGTGCACCGCGGTTTCTGCTGCGGCGCAGGTCGAGCGCGCGTCGCTGACGGGAACGGTCAAAGATCAATCCGACGCCGTCGTGCCCGGCGCGGCGGTAACGGCGCGCAATGTCGCCACCGACGTCGGGTCGACATCGGTGACAGACAGCCAGGGGACCTACACCATCGCCGCACTGATTCCGGGTGAATACATCGTCGACGTCGATTTACAGGGCTTCAGGAAGATCAGCAAACGGGTGGCGCTCGACACCGGTCAGCGCGCCCGCCTCGATTTCGCCCTCAGCGTCGGCGGTCTCGAGCAGAGCGTCAGCGTGGAAGCCGTGTCGCCGCTGGTCAACACCGAGCAGGCGACGCTTGGCACCGTCATCAGCCAGCCGGAAGTCGCCAGGCTGCCGCTCTCGCTGCGCAACTGGGACGACCTGCTCGGCCTCGCGGCCGGTGTCCAGGGCGATCGATATACCGAGCAAGCAGGCAGCACGGCGGCCGGCCGGACGGGCGGCGTCAACGTTCACGGCGTCCGATCGCTGCAGAACAACTTCCTGCTCGACGGTCTCGACAATAACTCGATTTCCGAGAACGTCCAGGAATTGACCACCCAGGTATCGCGGCCGTCGGTCGATTCCATTGGCGAGTTCAAGGTGGTGACGAGCGCGTACTCGGCCGAGTTCGGCAAATCGCCCGGCGCGGCCATCAGCGTGACCACCAAATCGGGCACCAACAACGTGCACGGCACCGCCTACGAGTTCCTGCGGAACGACAAGTTCAACGCGAACGATTTCTTCTCGATCCGCCAGGGCGCCGTCAAACCGGACCACAAGCAGAACGACTTCGGCGGCAACCTGGGCGGCCCGATCGCGCGCGGCAAGGCCTTCTTTTTCGGCGACGTCGAAGCGACGCGCCTCACGCAGGGTGTGATTCGGACGACGGTCGTGCCCACGGCGACTGAGCGGAACGGTGTGTTCTCCGGCACGGTCCGCGATCCGCTGACGGGCCTCCCGTTCGCCAACAACACGATCCCGGCGGGCCGCATCGATCCCGTCGCCCGTCAATTGATGGATCTCTTTCCGCTGCCGAATGCCGCAGGCGCGAACAATTATTTCCGGACCGCGAACACCACCGATGATGCGCAACGCTATCTCGGCCGCGCCGATCTCCATTTCAGCAACAGCGACAACATGTTCGCGCGCTACTTTCAGTCGGAGCGCAAGCGGTTCATTCCGGGCAATTTCGGCGGCATCGCCGACGGCACCAGCACGTCGGCGTGGGGCAACCAGGAGATGACCACGAGAACCTTCGCCGCCGGCTGGAACCACACAGTCGGTTCGAGCGCGCTGAACGAATTGCGGTTTGGATACAACAAGGCGGACTCCACGGCCGTTCAGGATCCCTTCGGCCAGCCCGGCATCACGCTGGGCCTCCCGAACGACCCGCGCATCGCCGGCGGACTGCCCGGCGTGAACTTCAGCTCGGGCGGCTACCGCCTGGGATCGCCGGACTTTCTGCCGAAGTATCAGCGGACCGACGTCTCGCAGATTACCGATACGTTCACGATGTTCCGCGGCGCGAACCAGTGGAAGTTCGGCGTCGACCTGACGATGCCGATGCGGAACACGTTCCTGGACGTGCCGGCGACGCGGGGCTCGGTGACGTTCCGCAATACGTTCACCGGCAATGTCCTCGGCGATTTCCTGCTCGGCTACGTCTCGGACGCCCAGCTTTCGAACCTCGCGGAGACGCACCAGGAGCTGTACGCGTATTCGTTCTACGGGCAGGACGACTGGAAGCCGACCGACAAGCTGACCGTGAATGCCGGACTCCGCTACGACTTCATGACGCCGCAGCTCGAGCGCGACAACCACATCTCGAACTTCGACGTCGCCACCGGCCGTCTGCTGCAGGCAACCGACGGCTCCGTCGAGCAGCGCGGGCTCGTGAAGCCCGATCGCAACAACGTCGCGCCGCGTATCGGCCTCACGTATGCCACGACGTCACAATCGGTGATCCGCGGCGGATACGGGATCTTCTACAACCTGTACGACCGCATCGGCAGCGAGGATCAGTTGAGCCTCAACCTGCCGTTCCTGATCAACAACCTGCTCGGACCGGTCACCGCAGCGCAGGGCCCTCTGTTCCTCATGCGCAACGGATTCCCCGCCAATGCGCTCGACCCGGCGAGCATCAACATCGCCAACGTCCGCGTGCGCGCGATCAACAGCGAGGGGACGAAGGCCTACTACCACCAGTGGAGCGGCGGCTATCAGCGGCAGTTGTCACCCGTGCTGGTCGTGTCGGCCGATTACGTCGGGACGAAGGGCGAGCGCATCTGGACGTTGCGCAATCTGAACCAGCCGGATCCGATCACCAAGGCGCTGCCCTATCCGGCGTTCGGGACGATTGAATTCGCCGATCAGGACGGCACGTCCCTCTACAACGGCCTCGAGCTCGCTGTCGAGCGGCGGTTTGCCAGGCCGTTCGGATTCCGCGTCTCGTACACGTTGTCGAAGGCCACGGACAACTCCGGCGAACATCTGTTCACGGGCGGCTCGCCCAGCTTCCTGCAGGACGCGCGCAACCGCGACTCGTGGGAAGGACCGGCGGATGCCGACACGCGTCATCGCGTCGCGGCGAACTGGATTGTCGACTTGCCGTTCGGGTTCAATTTCAGCGGCATCATGACCGCACGCACCGGACGGCCATTCACGGTCACCCAGAGCAACAACAACGTCGGGAACCTGATGACCGGCCTGCCAAACCGCGTCGGCGACGGCGAGGGCCCGAAAACGGTCGATGCGTGGTTCGACAAGGCGGCGTTTCAGGTCGTGCCCTCGGGTACCTTCGGCAACGCGGGACGCAACATCCTGCGCGGGCCGGGGCTGGCCAATGTCGACACGGCGGTGCAGCGCCGGTTCGTCATTTCGGGCCAGACAGCCATCGAACTGCGCTGGGAAGTCTTCAACCTGTTCAACTCGGACGAGTTCGGGCTCCCTGAAACGAACATTGCCAACGCAGCCGCCGCTCAGCTGGTCAGACTGGCAGGCGATCCACGCGTGATGCAATTCGCGCTGCGGGTGAGCTTCTAGCAGGCTGCTGAAAAACGCAGCCTGAAGTGAAAAGTCAAAACAGAAAAGTCAAAAGCAGGCGGAAAATCGCACTTTTCTGTTTTATCTTTTCAGTTTTAACTTCAGGTCGGCCCTTTTTCA
>QHWF01000214.1 GCA_003222455.1 Acidobacteriota bacterium | reverse complement strand
ACGAGACGACGCAGATGACTGATGCGAAGGCGTTCATCCGGTGGCTGGATCAGCAGTCTTCGGTGGCCAAAAACCGGAAGATCGGCACGCAGGGTTACTGCATGGGCGGGCCGATCGCATTTCGAACCGCAGCGGCCGTGCCCGATCGCGTCGGCGCGATTGCCTCGTTCCATGGCGGCGGACTCGTGACCACCAATCCGAACAGTCCGCATCTTCAGGCCGCGAAGACGAAGGCGCAGCTCCTCATCGCGATCGCCGCGAACGACGACCAGCGGTCGCCCAACGACAAGACCGTATTGAAGGAGACGTTCGAGAAGGCGAACCTGCCCGCGGAAATAGAAGTGTACGCGGGCGCGGCGCACGGCTGGTGCCCGCCCGATTCGGGAGTCTACAACGAGCCGCAGGCCGAGAAGGCCTGGAGCCGTCTGCTCGCGCTGTACGGCAAAGCCCTGGCCTGAACATCGATGTTCGGCCCTCTTTTCCTCACCGTCGCCACGGCGGCATTCGCGCAGCCGTACTCATTGCACCGTGCCGGCGACGTCGTGCAACTGGAGGACGCGCGGACGCAGACGACCGTCTCGATCCTTCCATCCGTTGGCAACATCGCCTTCGAGGTGAAAGTGAAAGGCCACAACATTCTGTACTGGCCGTACGGTTCGGTCGACGAGTTCAAGGCGCGTCCGGGCATGAGTGGCATCCCGTTTCTCGGGCCCTGGGCGGATCGACTCGACGAGCCGGCCTTCTTTGCGAACGGTCGCAGGTTCGCATTCGACATGCAGCTCGGCAACATACGCGGCGACATGCCGATTCACGGGTTCGTCACGACAACCGATCGATGGCGAGTCGTGGACGCAAACGCCAACGCGGAAGGCGCCTGGGTGACGAGCCGGCTCGAGTTCTACCGGCAGCCGATGTGGATGAAACAGTGGCCGTTCGCGCACACGATCGAGATCACGCATCGCCTGCACGACGGCGTGCTCGACGTGGAGACAACGATCGTCAATCTGAGCGCGGAACCGATGCCGATCGCGATCGGATTCCACCCGTACTTTCAGTTGACCGACTCACCTCGCGATGCGTGGAAGCTGTCGGTCGGCGCGCGGACGCATTGGCTGCTCACCTCGAACACCGTGCCGACGGGTGAGACGGAGCCGATCGAACGGTTTTTCCCGACTCCGCAGGCCGCGCTGCTCGGCGAGTACAGCCTCGACGATGTGTTCACCGATCTGGTGCGAGACGAGCAAGGCCGAGCGACGATCGCCGTCACTGGCAAATCGCAGCGCCTCGACATCGGGCTCGGCCCGAATTACCGGGCCGTGACGCTCTGGTCGCCGAAAGAGCGGCCGTTCATCTGCGTCGAGCCGACGGCCGGCATTATCAACGCGCTGAACCTCGCGGCACGTGGGCTGTACAAGGATTTGCAGAGCGTCGCGCCGGGCGGCACATGGCGCGAGCGCTTCTGGATCAAAGCGAGCGGCTTTTAACGCACGGGATCTATTGAAGTCCTCCACGCACCGATGTGATGCGTTGCGTGTTGAAGCCCAACCAGTGCATCCGTCCGATGTAGCGCGCATGTTCGACCTTCATGCAGCGATCCATGATCACCGACAGACCGCTCGTCTCGGCGATACGGGCCGCTTCCTCGTTGATCACGCCGAATTGGCACCAGATGTTTCCGGCGTGGATGGCCACAGCCTCCTCGGCAATCGCGGGGAGCGCCTCCGGCGCACGGAAGACATTGACGACGTCCACCGGAACCGGCACGTCGACGAGGTTCTTGAAGCTCTTCTCACCGAGGATGTCCATCTCGCGCGGGTTCACCGGAATCACACGGTATCCATGCCGTTTCAGGTAGTACCCGACGAAATGGCTCGCCCGCAGCTCGTTCTTCGATAATCCGACAACGGCAATGGTCTTGGCGGTGTGAAGCACACGCTGGATCGTCAGCGGATCCTGATAGCGCGCCAGATCGAATGCAGCGGGATTGGTGGACGGAGTCATCGCAGTAGTCATGGAGTGGCGACCTCGGTTGAAGCGGCAGCGGCAACCCGTGCGAAGCCCTGTTCGAGGTCCCAGATCAGATCGTCGACCGATTCGGTGCCGACAGAGAGGCGGATCGTCCCCGGCCCTACACCTGCGGCTCGGAGCTCATCGTCGTTGAGCTGGCGGTGTGTCGTGCTGGCCGGGTGGATGATGAGGCTCTTGGAATCGCCCACGTTCGCGAGGTGCGACCACAACGTGACGCCGCGAATGAAGTCCTGTCCCGCGGTGCGGCCGCCGCGGCAGTCGAACGAAAACACCGCCCCCGCGCCGCGAGGTAAGTACTTGTCCACGAGCGCGCGGTAGCGGCTCGTCGGCAACCCCGGGTAGGTCACGTTCGACGCGAGCTCGTGCGACGTGAGATACCGTGCGATGGCGACGGCGTTTTCAACGTGGCGCGCCATTCGCAGCGACAGCGTCTCGAGGCCCTGCAGAAACAGGAACGCATTGAAAGGGCTCATGGCCGCGCCGAGGTCTCGCAGGGTCTCGGCCCGCAGCTTCATCAGATAGCCGTATGTACCGAACGTTTCGTGGAACTGGAGCCCGTGATATGCGGGCGACGGATCCGCGACCACCGGAAATCGGCCGTTCGACCAGTTGAACTCCCCCGACTCGACGACCGCCCCACCGATGCTCGTGCCATGGCCGCCGATGAATTTCGTCGCCGAATGCAGGACGATGTCGGCGCCCCATTCGATTGGGCGGCAGAGGTACGGTGTCGCGAACGTGTTATCCACGATCAGCGGCAGTTTGTGATCGTGCGCGATGGCGGCAATCGCCGCGATGTCGAGCACGTTACCGGCCGGGTTCCCGATCGTCTCGGCGTAGAAGACCTTGGTGTTATCGCGTACGGCCGCTTTCCAGGCGTCAGGAGCGTCGGGATTGACCCACGTCAAATCCACCGACATCTTGCGCAACATGTGCTTGAACTGATTGACCGTTCCCCCGTAAAGCGCCGATGACGACACGACGTGGTCGCCGGGCTGGAGCAGCGTGAAAAGAGCGGCGGCCTGCGCGGCGATTCCACTGGCGAACGCGACGGCGCCGCAGCCACCTTCGAGGTTGGCCAGGCGCTCCTCGAACACGGCGACCGTCGGGTTCATGATGCGCGAATAGGTATTTCCGTACTCCTGAAGGTTGAAGTACGCCGCCGCCGATTCCGGGTCCTCGAACACGTAACTCGTCGTCTGATAGATTGGCACCGCGCGCGCGCCGGTATTCGGGTCCGGACGCTGCCCGGCGTGCACCTGGCGGGTTTCAAATCCAAACTGGCGGGATGCTTCCATTGGGGTCTCCTACCGCGCGAGGAACTTCCGGATCATAGGCGTCTGACGGCCCTCTTCCAACAGAAAGCAGTCGTGCCCGTACGGCGCGTCGATCACGTGGAGCTCGACGTCTTTTCCCGAGGCGCGAAGCGCCGCGGCGAGCTCCTCAGAGCCCGAAGGCGGATACAGCCAATCGGAGCTGAACGCGATGAGCAGCGTTCTCGCGGAAACGTTGCGGAGCGCGTTCGTGAGGTCGCCGTTGCCGTATTGCCGTGCCAGGTCGAAATACGTCAGCGCCCGCGACGTGTACAGGTACGTGTTGGCGTCAAAGCGCCTGACGAAGGTCTCCGCCTGGTGGCGAAGGTAGTTTTCAACCTCGAACTCGGGATCCGTCAGCGTGTAGCGAATGTCGTCTGCGAATTGCAGACGGCGGGCGAACTTGTCGCCCAGCGACTTCGCCGACAGATACGTGATGTGTCCGACCATACGCGCCAGGCCCATGCCTGCATTCGGCGGGCGCCCCGTCCCATAGTAATGGCCGCGCTGCCAATCCGGATCGGCCATGATCGCGTGGCGCGCGACGGCGTTCCACGCGACGCCCTGCGGCGGCAGCGCGTGCGTACTGGCGATGACCACGATCGCGTCGACCTGATCGGGATACAGGATCGCCCACTCGAGCGCCTGCATGCCGCCCAACGATCCGCCGGCGATGGCGGCCAGCCGCGCGATCCCGATCGCGTCGAGGAATGCACGTTCGGTCCGCACCATGTCGGCGACCGTGATCACCGGAAAGTCGGATCCGTAAGGTGTGCCGGTTGCGGGGTTCATGGACGATGGTCCGGTCGTCCCCCGGCATCCACCGAGGAGATTCGTGCTGACCACGAAAAAGTGATCGGTATCGAAGGCTTTACCGGGACCGATCATGCCGTCCCACCAGCCGAGGCCGCGGCCGGCATCGCCGTCGCGATCCTCGGCGGCGAATCCGTCCCTCGTGCTCTCCGGTGGCGGCTTTGTGGCGTACCCGGCTGCGTGCGCATCGCCGCTCAGTGCGTGGCAGACGAGAATCACGTTGTCGCGCGCCGGCGACAGTGTGCCGTACGTCTCGTAGGCGATGCGGATCGGATGCAGCGTTCGTCCGCAGTCGAGCTCAACGGGGTTCGGGAGATCCAGAAACAGCGTGTCGAACGTGCCGACGGAGCCCGCGGCGGTTTTTGACGCTGGCGTGGCCATGCGCGCGATCATATCCTTGTCTCTCCGCAGTGTTTTTGGCTGATGGTATGATCCAGAGCTTCCAGCGCCAGCAGACCGTGTGGTGAAAGTCCAGCGTCGCACCGAGGGCGGCGATGCGCCCGGACGTTCCACCCGGCGGAGTGGCGCGACGAGAGGCTCAACCATGGCTATGACGAGTGTCAACAACGGAGTCAACGTCCAGGCACTGCTCGATGCGCGGGAGGCGCTGAAAGGCGCGCCTGCCGCGGCGAAGTTCACATGGCGGGCGTCCTGCAAATGGCAGAACGGCACGTACAGCAAGACGAACGTAGAGAGTTTCTTCGGGCTTGGGCAGGAGCAGCAGCACAAGACCGGGAGCTCGTTCGACGCCGATCACCCGGAGGTCTTCGCCTCGGAAGATCGCGGCATCACCCCGATCGAGTACGTGCTCGTCGGCCTCGCGAGCTGCCTCACGGCCGGCGTCGCGGCCGTGGCGCAGAATCGCGGCGTCCAGCTGCGATCGGTCGAGTCGAAGCTCGAAGGCACGATGGACATCCGCGGCATCCTCGGCATGGACAGCGACGTGCGGAACGGCTACGACGACATCAAGGTGACGTTCAAGATTGACGCGGATGCGTCGAAGAAAGACATCGAGGCGTTAGTCGCCCAGTCGCAGAAGCGCTCGGCCGTGTACGACGTCATCACGAACCCTGTGAACGTCACCGTCGAAGTCGTCTGAACACAGCGGGGGCCGAGGCAGCCCCTAACAGGCTGCTGAAAAACGCAGCCTGAAGTGAAAAGTTAAAACAGAAAAGTCAAACGCAGGCGGAAAACCGTACTTTTCTGTTTTAGCTTCTCAGTTTTAGCTTCAGGTCGGCGCCTTTTTCAGCGACCTGCTAAAGGGCCCTGAAGGGCTACGTGAGCCGGAGTGCCGCAGCGGGAGCGAACCATCGAACAGGTCACCACCGTCGTCATCGGGGCCGGCCATGCCGGCCTCGCGGCGAGCCGATGTCTCACGGATCGATCGATCGATCACGTGATCCTCGAGCGCGGCGAGGTTGCAAACTCCTGGCGGCGGGAGCGCTGGGATTCGCTGCGGCTCCTGACGCCCAACTGGCAGAGCCGCCTGCCCCACTATCGCTACGAGGGCACGGATCCCGACGGCTACATGACGATGGGCGAGGTGATCGATTTCATCTCGCGTTACAGCGTGGTATCCAACTCGCCTGTGCGGACGCACACCACCGTGACGTCCGTCAGGCGAACGGCCGTGGGATACCACGTCGCGACCAGCAACGGCGACCTGAGCTGCCGGACGGTGGTGCTGGCGAGCGGGGCCTGCAATGCTCCGAGCGTCCCGCCTCTTCGCGCGGCGGTG
>QHWF01000213.1 GCA_003222455.1 Acidobacteriota bacterium | reverse complement strand
GGACTGCCGGATGCGAAAATCTCGGCCGCCATCGCCGGATGAATGTCACAGCCGACGTGATAGAAACCGTCGCGCTGGAACGTATAGGTGTAGCTCTCGCCGGTCGGGATCGCGACGTTGAATTGCGGCTCCTTCGTCTCCTCGTGCGTCACGTGGACGTTGTGGAGCGTGTCGTCGCTGTTGCGGAATTCCGCAGGCTGATTGATCCGGACGAACAGCAGCGAAGGTCCGAACGACAGCGACACCTGATCCATCACCGGCCGGTCGGTCTGCGGTGGCAGGTCGCGGGCTGGTTTCGGCTCGAGGACGATGATGACCGGAATACCGGCAGGTGGCGCGGGCACTTTGCCGGCCACTCTGGTGGCCGAAGAGGACATTCCGGCTGCGGGCTGTGCTGCGGCAGCAGGCGCCGGGGTTGACGGTTTCGAGCAGCCCGCCGGAAACACCACGCAGCCGCCGAGCGCGCATAGAGCAATCCGAACCCACCTCACCCCTCTCATCGGGGCTGCGTCGCCAGCCGATACAGGGTAATGGCTGCTCGTTTGGTCTGGGACGGCAGGGTGGACAAATCGGCCGTTTCGCCCGGCGTGTGATCGTCGTGCCCCATCAGCCCGACACCGTCGAGAATCATCTTCACCTCGGCGGCGACGAACGACACGTCCGCCGCGCCGGCCTTGTCCGGGCTGACGGCCGTCACCGGCCCGGCACCCACATCGCGGCTCGCCTGGTCGTACAGGGCAAGCAGCCTGGCGTTCCCATCCGTCGGCGCCAGCGGCGGATACCCCTCGTCGAACGTGATCGTCGCCTGCGTGTGCGGCATTCCCGCCGCCGCAATCTGTCGCATCGTCGTCATGGCGCGTTCCAGCTGCGCCGGCGAAAGCGTGCGCAAATCGCCCGAGACGACGGCCTGTTCCGCCACGACGTTTGTCTTGCCGAATGCCGAGCCGCGGGCCTGGACCGCGTTGACGTCGACCGACGTGCCGCCCAGGATGACACCAGGATTGAAGGTGAGATGCTCCTCGCCCGACATCTTCTCGCGGAAGGCGTTCAGAATACGCGCCGCTTCGAAAATCGCGCCGGGACCGATATCGTCGCGGAAAATCTGCGACGACTGCGCCGCTGTGCCCGTCACGCGCAGCTCCCATCCCGTGGTACCGCGACGGGCGGTGACGGCGTACCGCGGATCGCCCGGTCCGTCCTCGAACCCGATCGCCACATCGGCTCCTCTCGCGGCTGCAACCAGCGCCTCGCGAGCCTTGCTCAGCGGACGACCTGGATCTTCCTCGTCACCAGTCATGACGATGGTGAGGTTCATGTCCTTCAGCCTGCCGGCCGCGTCGAGCGCTTCGAGCGCCTGCACGATGATGACGTCGCCGCCCTTCATGTCGATGATGCCCGGACCCTTGGCGGTCTTCTCGTCGATGCGCTCGAATTTCTGGAACGGACTGTCGGGTTCGAACACGGTATCGAGATGCCCGATCAGGAGAATCCGCATGCCGCGACCGGGATGTTCCGCCACGAGATGGCCGGCGCGGCGCCATTCCGATCCGTCGATCCATGAGGTCTTGAAGCCAAGCCGGTCGAATGCCGCACGAAAGATCGCGCCCACCTGGCGCACCCCGGCATGGTTCTGCGTGCCGCTGTTGATGTTGACCACGCGCTCGAGGAGCGCCAGTCCTTCAGCAACATGCGCGTCGATGTGCGCCGTGATTGTGCGCTCCGGCGATCGAGCGGTCTGAAACACCGTAAGCAACGCGCCAGCCGTGATCACATCCCTCAGCATCGAATCACCTGGGAGTGTGCCCGAGTAACTGACGCTGCGCTGGAACGCAAAAGCCGGGAAGGCCGCTAAGAAATACTGTCATTGCACTCCGTTCGTGCGGCCCTTGCGTTCGATCGTGACGTTCGCCACGTTCGCTCGCGCCGAGCTGGACCGCGTTGTCGTTCTTTCGGGATCGGTCCTTTGTATCCTTTGTGTCCTTATGCTTTTACCGGCGCCAGCGCCGCTTCGATGTCGGCGCGATGGGGTTCTTCCCACGGCGGCAGCTTCAGGTCGCGACCGAGCGTGGCGAGCGGCTCGTCCGCCGTGAATCCGGGCTGGATCGTCGCCACCTCGAACAGCACCCCGCCCGGCTCACGGAAGTAAATCGACTTGAAATAGCAACGGTCGCGGACCTCGGTGACCTTCGCGCCACGACGAAGCAGATCGCCGCGAAGGTCGAGTTGTTCCTGCTCGCTGCCGATGGCCATCGCGACATGGTGCACCGTGCCGAGGCCGTTGACGGCCGGCTGTGCGTTCACGTCGTGCACCACGTCCATCGTCTTGCCGGGACCGCCCCCGCTCACGCCCACTCGGATGCGCCCTTTGGTTTCCTCGAGCACGCGGAACCCGAGAAGGCCAGTCATCAAATCGATCGTTTTCGCAGCATCGCGGACCACACACGTCACGCTGTGCAGGCCGCGGATCGCGATATCGGCATCGATTCCGCTGCCGGCCCATGGCCGGCGCTCGTCGTGACCGCTCGCGATGAGCTCGAACGTCAGGCCCGACGTATCGGAGAAGGCGACGGCCGGCTCGCCGAATCGAGACTCGAGGTCGTTGACGGCAATGCCCCGCCCCGCGAGCCACGCACGCCAGGACGAAAGACTGCCGGTCGGCACCGAAAACGACGTCACGGTCACCTGACCGGCGCCTTTCGTCCCGACCGGCACGCCTCGATTGGCGTACGGAAAGGTCGTCCAGATCGTGCCGGGCGTGCCACGCTCGTCGCCGTAATAGAAGTGGTAGACGTGGTGGTTGTCGAAATTCACCGTCTTCTTGACGAGCCGCAGCCCGAGCCCGTCGAGACAGAAATCGAGATCCGCCTGCGCGTCGTCCACGGTTGCGGTTACGTGATGAAGACTCAGAATCGGCATCGTGCAGCCTCGGCAGCCGTCGCATGATGGCATTCACCGCGTAGGAACTGCGGAGCCCGGAGCAAGTATTGTGTCACGACAACATCCAACAGAAGTCGCGAAACACACACCAGGGCTCAGGATTTCTTCGCGGCCTTCGCGCCTGCCATGCCCTAGCAGCTCGTGCAAGTCCCGTCGAGCGAAGGCTGGGCCTTTGCGTTCTACGGCGGCGTCACTCCATCGTTGGATTCGTCAGGTTTCTGCTACAGTTCGACGGCCGAGGAGACTCTCATGTTGCGCCGTGTCTTGTTCCCGTCAGTTCTCATCGTCGCGATGGCCGTATCTGTCACTACGCTGATCACCGCGCAATCGCCAGGACGGCCGGCGCCCGACGCGCTCGGTGCGCTGAAATTCCGCTATATCGGACCGGTGGGGAACCGTGTGATTGCGATCGCCGGCGTGCCCGGCAACCCGAACACGTACTATGCCGGCGCAGCGTCGGGCGGCGTCTGGAAGACCGTCGACAACGGCGCGCACTGGGATCCCGTGTTCGACGACCAGGACGTCCAGTCAATCGGCGCGCTGGCCACCGCGCCAGGGGATCCGAGTACGATCTGGGCCGGCACCGGTGAGTCGTTCATTCGGAGCAACATCTCCATCGGCAACGGTATCTACAAATCCACGGATGCGGGCAAAACGTGGACGCGTATGGGCCTCGAACGGACCGGGCGCATCGCACGCGTTGTCGTCGACCCGAAGAACGCCGACGTGGTGTTCACCTGCGCGCTCGGCCACGCATACGGGCCACAGCAGGATCGCGGCGTGTTCAAGACCGCTGATGGCGGCCGCACGTGGAACCGCGTGCTCTTCGTCGACGAGAACACCGGCTGCTCGGATGTCGCGATGGACCCGAACAATCCTCGTGTTCTGTTTGCCGGCATGTGGCAGCTCGAGATCCACACGTGGGGACGCACGAGCGGCGGACCGGGCAGCGGCTTGTTCAGATCGACCGACGGTGGTGCCACCTGGAACCGGCTCACGGGACACGGTTTGCCTGAGCCGCCCGTCGGCAAGATTTGCCCGCAGGTGGCCCGGAGCAACTCCAGCCGCGTGTTTGCGTTGATCGAAACCGGCGATGGCATGCCGACGAACAACGGACAGAAGACGCAGAGCGGCTCGCTCTGGCGCAGCGAGGATGGCGGTGACACCTGGACGATGGTGAGCGCCGACCGGCGGCTGCGCGGCCGGACGCACTATTACACGCGCTTCGCGGTTGCACCCGACAACGAGAACGAAGCGTACTTTCTGTCGGCGGAATTCACGAAGACGCTCGACGGCGGGCAAACCAGCATCGATCTCACCGGCAAAGTGGCACCAAGTGGCGACAACCACGACATGTGGATCGATCCCGCGAACGGCGATCGCATGGTTGTCGCGCACGACGATGGCCTGAGCTTCTCGGTCAATCGTGGCCGGAGCTGGCATCATATTCAGCTGCCCGTCGCTCAGATGTATCACGTGGCAACCGACAATCAGATCCCGTACTACGTGTACGGCAATCGTCAGGATGGTCCTTCGACGCGCGGGCCGAGCCACAGCCGGATCGGCAAGCAGTCGGAAAGCGCGGCGAGCGGACCGATTCCACGTGGAATGTGGCACTCCGTGGCCGGCGGCGAAAGCGGATGGGCGATTCCCGATCCGGCGGACAACAACATCATCTGGGCGACCGGCACCGGATTCGGCAGCCTGGGCGGCACGGTCGAGCGGTTCGACGAGCGCACCCATCAGGCGCGCGAAGTGGAAATCTGGCCGGAGGTGACGGTGGGCGCACCCGCGGCTGGTGTCAAATACCGGTTCAACTGGACGTTTCCGCTGGCCATCTCGCCGCACGATCACAACACGATTTATGCCGGCAGCCAGCACGTGCACCGGACCACGAACGGCGGTCAGAGCTGGCAGGCGATCAGTCCCGACCTCACCACCGGCGACAAGTCGAAGCAGGGCATCTCCGGCGGATTGACTCCCGACAACGTCGGCGTGGAGTACGCCGGCGTGGTGTTCGCGATCGCCGAGTCGCCGAAAGAGAAGGGGGTGATCTGGGCCGGGACGAACGACGGTCAGGTTCAGGTCACGCGCGATGCCGGCGCGCGATGGTCGAACGTGACCGCGAACATCCCGAACCTGCCGGCGTGGGGAACTGTCTCCAATATCGAACCGTCGCGCCACGACAACGGCACGGCGTACATCACCGTGGACCTGCACCAGGTGAACAACCGCGATCCGTTCGTTTACAAGACGACGGATTATGGCCGCGCCTGGAAGTCGATTGCCGGCGATCTGCCGAAGAGCGTTCACAGTTACGCGCACTGCGTCCGTGAGGATCCGGTTCGAAAAGGACTGCTCTATCTCGGCGTGGAAAACGGCTTGTACTTCTCGCTCGACGACGGCGAGCATTGGACGCCGCTGCAGGCCGGGCTGCCGCACGCGCCGCTGCACTGGCTCACCATTCAGGAGCATTTCAGCGATCTCGTCGTCGCCACCTACGGGCGCGGCTTCTTCATCCTCGACGACATCACACCGATGCGTCAGCTGACACCGGACGTGCTGAACGCCAGCGTGCGTCTCTTTGCTCCACGCGCCACCTACCGGCTGCGCGAGATCACGGCGCCGATGATGATGCCCGACGATGCGACCGAGGGGATGAATGCGCCGGATGGCGCACCGATCACGTTCTGGCTGAAGACCGCGCCGCCCGGTGACGCGAAGGACGCCGTGAAGGTCGTCGTCAAGGATACGGCTGGACAGGTGGTGCGGACCATCGACGTGAAGGAGCCGCGCGCCGGCTTGAACCGCGTCTGGTGGGACCTGCGCGGCGAGCCCTCGACTGAAGTCAAGCCGCGCACACCGCCGCTGTACGCCGGCGATTTCAAGATGAATCCGGACGGCACGCGCAGGTTCGCCATGGCCGGCTCGAGCCGCTTGTCGCCGCTGATGCCGCCCGGCACGTACAGCGTGACGCTGACCGCTGCCGGTCAGACGGCGACCGAGAATCTGGTCGTGCGGAAGGATCCGAACACGGCCGGAACCGAGAGCGACATTCAGGCGCAGACGAAAACCATTCTCGCCGTCCGCGAGACGATGAGCAGGACCGCGAACCTCATCAATCGCGCCGAAGCGGTCCGCGCGCAGATCGGAAACGTGAAGACGTTCGTTGGCGACGATGCCGCAGCCAAAGAACTGATCGCAGCCGGCGAGGAACTGGACAAGAAGGTGATCGCGGTCGAGCAGCGGCTGTTCAACATGACAGCCACCGGCCGCGGCCAGGACTTTCTCAGGATGCCGAGCCAGTTGCTCGAGAAGCTGGCCCACCTGGCCGACACGCTGCAGTTGAGCGACTTCGCGCCGACCGATCAGCAGCTCGAGGTACACCGGTTGCTGTCGGATCAGGCCGCCGCGGCCGTGAACGATCTCAATTCGGTCGTGGCGAAGGACGTCAAAACGTTCAACGAGATGCTGCAGCGGCGCAACATCGGGACGGTCATCGTAAGGTAAGGCAACGAAGGACACGAAGGATACGAAGGATACGAAGGAGGCGGGTACATGGCCAGGCCAAAGCGAGTGCTACATGCGTGAACTGAGACGCGATGCCATCATGCCGCCGATTGTCCTGATCGCATGGCTGGTGTGCACGGCGTGCGGCCGCCAATCGACGCCCGCAGCCGGTTCGGGCGCCGGCTCGGCGGATGCTTATGTGCCGGGACTTGGCGAGATGATGAGCCTCCAGCAGATGCGACATGTGAAGCTGTGGTTCGCCGGGCAGGCGGAAAACTGGGATCTGGCGGCTTACGAAGTCGACGAGCTCGGTGAGGGCTTCGACG
>QHWF01000212.1 GCA_003222455.1 Acidobacteriota bacterium | reverse complement strand
GTCAGGGACGACCCTAGCGAACATGAATCGCCCTGAGGACCGACCGAGAATCGTAGCAGAATCACAACAAGACTCACAACGCGCGACCCCCTGAGCAGAGTTCAGGGGGTCGCCGTCTTTTCCGAAACCCCACAGCGAAAGCCGCTGCAGAGCCTGATCTTCACTCAGTCGGGACGGCGGGATTTGAACCCGCGACCCCCTGAACCCCGTGCGGCTCTCTAGGGAACCGAGTTGCGACACCAAGTAGCAATCACGCGAGGTCCTGGGCGTCGGTGTCGTAACAGCGGACCGGAAGATCAACCGAGTGTCGTGAGAAACTCACAGCGAATACTCACAGCGGGGACCCCCCGAAAGAATCGGGGGGTCGTCGTTTTTCGGCGCCGCCGGGCTCTGTACCATATCCGTCCCGTCCATCGGGGCCGGGATCCGCAGCCCGTGCCAGTGCAGCGTCGTCGGCTCGGCAAGGCGATTCGTGAACCGCACCTCAAGCACGTCGCCAACCCGGGCCTCGATCGTCGGCCCCGGAACCTGGCCGTTGAACCCCCACCCTTTGACGGTTGCTCCAGGAGCGATGGTCCAATCGAACTCGCGGGCCTCGAAGTCCACCGCAACGACGGTCCTGCCGCGGTCGGGGCGCGCGGCGTCAAACGCCTGGCGGTGTGCAGTGCTCGCGTCAGCAGGCGGCCCATGAACGACGGAACCGTGATGGTGCGCCGCGTGATCGTGTGATGACGACATGCGAGTCTCCTCGTGTTCGGTGGCGCGCATGTCCTAGATGATCATCTTATCCCCATGGACGACTCCCAGCGAGCTTTGCGCGCGCCCGCCACCCTGATCTTCGGCGGCGTTCTGCTCGCCATGGTGGCGGGCTTCTTTCACCCCGATCAGGCACCCGCCAACGATCACGCCGCCGCGTTTGCGGACTACGCCCGCAGCGACGCCTGGATCGCAGTGCACCTCGGTCAGTTCGTGGGCATGACCGTCCTCATCCCGGGCTCGTTGCGTTGTTCCTCGTCCTCAACGGGAGACCGGGACGATCGGTATGAGCGGGTCCGTTCGGAGCCGTTGCTGGCGTGCTTGCCCTTGGGTTGTACGGCGTCCTCCAAGCGGTGGATGGAGTCGCGCTCAAGCACGCTGTGGATGCGTGGGCGACTGCACCTGATACCGAGCGAGCCGCGCGCTTCGCGAGCGCCGAGGCGATTCGCTGGCTCGAGTGGAGCGTTCACAGCTATCACAGCTACTTGCTCGGTACGTCCTTCCCCTTATATGGCGCGCTCGTTGCGCGGACGGCCGGGGTGCCGAGCACGGTCGGTTACATCATGGGACTATCGGGACTCGCGTACATCGCACAGGGTTGGGTGATTGGCTCCCCAGGGTTCTCCGCCGCCAATGCGGTCGCCACACTGGCGGGGATTGTTTTCGTCCTGACGTGGAGTGTCTGGTTGCTAGCGACGGCGTGGCGAAGGGATGGAGAGAAGAGCCCCACACGTAACTCAGGGTAAGGCTTGGTCAACCAATCGGGAGGCGCGGATCAGCGTGAGTCACGGTTTGCGTGTCGCCGAGAACCGGCCGTCCCAGCGCCCGTGGTTGCGGGTGTCCCCGCTGAGGGTGGCGCCGTCGTCAGAAAGGTGCAGCCGATAGCGATCGAGGCCCATGGTTTTCGAAGGGTCGTCCTTCCCATAGCCAGCGACCCGCAGGAGGCGGCGCGCGGCGTCGTAGCTCCCAACCACGTATTCCGTCGCGCTGAGACCGATCCGCTCGCGGTCGCTAGAATCTGGGGAGCTTTTGAGCGTCCACACGATGGAGCCTCGAACGCTGCTGTCGGCAGCCAGCGCGAGCGTCATTTGAGCCGTGAACATGTACCCACTCCCCGTCCAGTCCCCCACCCATACCCCGCCCAGGGGTGAGCGTGCGTCCGTTGACGCAGGAGTGTTCGACGGTATTGCCTGCTTTATCGCGGTCCCTAATGCGCGACGGGCGGTCCAGCGTCCTCCTACATCAGACGCGTAACCGCTTGCGATTTCGTAGCGCCCGCTCAGGGCGTCGCCCCTGACGTCGGCGGCCCAGCGAATCGTGTCTCCTACTACTCCCGCGCTCCAGATGATCAGCGAATCATGCTCCCAAATCGCGTTGAAAGGGCCGCTGCCGTGGAGCGGCGGACCAATGACGATGATCCCGGTGGCGCCGGCGCCCTCAAAGCGTATCTCGAAGGCGGCGGGCCGGTTAGGCAATGAATCGTGTGTCACGGTGCCACGGTAGAGGGCCAACGGGCGAGCCTTGGCACGGGAGCGGTACGCCAGGCGCTCGGCTTCGGCGTATTCGCGAATGGCGCCTGCTTCGTTGTCCCCTTGCGCGTATGCCCGTGCAAGTTCAGCATGCGCCATCGGATCTTCGGGATTGCTGTGAATCGCCGCTGTGTAGCCGCGAATCAAATCCTTTGCACGATACGATCCAAAATGAGTAAGCTCGATAATTCTCAACTCGTCGAGAACAGCCCGCGGAAATGGATTCCGGCCCGCGTTGAGGCTATCGACCCACGCTTGCCGCACGATCCGCTCGAGGTCGTCTGACGTCCACTCGATGAACGCCTGGAGATCCGCGATCGCCTCGCGCGGGTGGCCCGTGACAGCGAGCGCGATGGCCCGACTTTCCTTAAAGGACGCGGAATCCCCCGTCAGGGCAAGCGATCGGTCGCACGCATCCATCACTTGTTGCGCATGGCCCCAGAGAGTTCCGAACCGGCAAAGCACATCAGATTGTTCGGCACTCACCCGTTGGGAATCGAGACCCATCGCGTCGCGATACGCCGCAATTGCAGGGCCGGTGCTATCGTGATTCGCTCTGGCTAACGCCGCCGCACGCCCAGCTAAGAGCTGCGTTTCAAATCCGAGATCTCGCTCCGCATCCAGTTCGCGAACCGCCCGGAAGCTGACCATCGCGCTGTCGATATGCCCTCGCTCCAGCTGTCGTCGCCCCTGATCGAGCAAAACAAGCACTGGGTCGAGCGATTCTCGCAGCCGACGGCGCTGGACGGAGGCGCCGTCGTGGCCCGACCGGGCGAGGGCATGCGCCCGGACCGCCTGATAACCGGCGGTCAACTGTCTGGCCGCCTTGTTCGGATCGAGGATGTGCGTGGCACCCACCGCCCGTGCCGCGCGGAAGCTTGCCGCGCCTGCCGCTCCATCGCCGCTCGATGCGAAAGCCTCACCCTGAGCCATCAGGTACTCCGCGCTGGTTTCACGACTCCCATACAACTCTCTGTCGTGCCGTGCCACGGCGCTGAAGATCACTTCGGCTCCCGCGGTGTCTCCTGCGTTCGCCAGGGCCGTGCCGCGGATGAGCGCATCGATCAATTCCGCGGGACACGTTGTTTGCTCCAGATACTTGCGACATTCTTCGGGGGTGAGCGACCGGGTGGCGCGGGTCCGCGCGAGCGCAAGGAGCTCGTTGGGGGACGCGGAATAGAACCGCACCTTTCCGTCGACTCCCGCAACAGCCAGCCGGCGACCATCTGGACTGAAGCCGATCCAGTTCTGGCGATGATCGGTTGATACAGTGAAGAGGCCTGCGCCCGTCCGCAGGTCCCACACCGTCGTCGTGCCATCCCAGCTCGTACTGGCAAGCAGGCGGCCATCGGGGCTAACAGCGATCTTCGGCACAACCGAGGTGTGGCCTCTGAGGGTGTAGATTGCCCTGCCGCTGCGGGCGTCCCAAACCTTGACCGTCCCATCGCCTCCGGCAGTCGCGAGCAGTCGACCATTCGGCACAAATGCCACGTCCCAGACTCCGTATTGCTGGCCGAACAGCGTCGCGACCGGCTCGCCCGTGACGGCATTCCAGATGATCGCCTTGTTATCTCGTCCCGCCGTCGCCAGGCGCGAGCTATCGGACGGATCGAACGTCGCTGCAAAAACCCAGTCGTTGTGCCCCTTGAGGTGGGAAAGCTGTTTTCCAGATGAGGCATCCCAAATTCGCGCCGCGCCATCTTCGCTGCCGGTGACGATGCGCTTGCCGTCGGGACTGAACGCCAGCCGTTGAAGTCTGCTGGCCTGGTCAGTGAGGGCGCGTACGGTGCCCGAGTAGACGTCCCACAGCTCAAGGTCCCCGACGAAACTCGCCGCAATGCGGGCGCCGTCCGGACTGAACGCAACCGCAGTACGAGCCGCGAAGCCAAAGCTCCGAATGCTATCGCCCGAAGCGACGTCCCACAGCCTCACGGCGCCGTCAGAGCCGACAGTCGCCAGCCGCCGGCCGTCCGGACTGAACGCGGCCTGGTAAACTTCCCGCGAGTCCGCGCTCAGTGATCCCAGTTCGAATTCCGGATTGTCCGTGAGGTCCCACAGCCTCCAGGTGCCGTCCGAACTGGCACTAACTAGTCGGTCTCCGTCCGGAGTAAAAGCGACCCCAGGCACCTGATCGGTATGGCCGGAGAGTTTCAGCAGCTCGCGGCCCGAACGGGCATCCCACACCCGCGCGGTCCGATCATAACTGCCCGAGGCAATCCGATTCCCATCGGGAGAGAACGCCAGCGCCAGAACCGGACCGGAATGGCCGACCATGGTGACCGACGAGCGGTGGGAGGCTACGTCCCAAATCCGGATTGTCATATCCCAATTCGCCGTGGCGAGACGGCGCCCATCGGCGCTGAACGAGATAGCGTCCACTCTACCAAGGTTCGTCGAATCACCAAGCCGAAACAGGAATCGACCCCGCTTGGCGTCCCACACTTTGACCCAGCCATCGTCACCGCCGGTTGCAAGTTGATCGCCGTTCGGACTGTACCGCACCGCGGTGATAGGGGCACCGTGATGGACCGTTATGACGGTGTCGCCGGACAGCGCGTTCCAGACCACCGCCCTCCCGTCTACCCCGCCCGTGACGACTCGCGTGGTGTCCTTCCCAAACGCGACGGCCGTCAAGCCGGACGCGGCCGTCAACGTCCGAAGCGGGGCGTGACCTCGAGCCGCCCAGATGCGAGCGTTGCCGTCGGAGCTGGCCGTGACAATGCGTGAGCCGTCCGGACTGAAACCAACGTCCGTGATGGCATCGTCGTGTCCACGAAGCGGCGCTCCAGCACGAGTCGCAGTCGCGATCGTCATGCCGTCGGGACTCACGGCGATCGCATTGAACCCGGCCGGCCGAGACAAGTATGCCCGAGCAGGTGCTCCAGAGGGTAAGTGCCAGAAAGAGATTATTCCGGCGTCGCCTGCAGCCGCGAGCTCCCTGCCGTCCGGCGATATCGCGACCGCGCGTACCGCAGCCATCTCGACCGTATCGATCGCAAGGTCGAGGACTTTCTCGCCAGACTCTGCATTCCAGACTCGTACCGTCCCGTCATCACTCGCTGTCACGATCCGTTCGCCGTCGCCGCCAAATACGACGTCCCAGATTCCGCCCGAATGGGCTGCGACGGTGCGCAAGAACTGGTAGGTGTGGGCATCCCAGATGCTCACGGTCCCGTCTTGTCCCGCGGCTACGATACGGGTGCCGTCGGGCGAGAACACCACGCTGTTCAACGCCGCGCGTCCAAACAGCGTGTCCATCGGCTGGCCGCTCTTGGCGTTCCAGATGATGACCGTGCCATCGTTGCTCGCGGTGGCGATTCGATCACCCTGCGGATTGAAGGCCACTCCCCAGACGTAACCTCTTTGCCCCTTGAGCGAGAATCGCTCTTCGCCAGTCGCCGGGTCCCATACCCGGACTGTCGAATCGGCGCTGGCCGAAGCTACCCAGCGGCCATCCGGGCTGAAGCTCACTCGCCCAACTGTTTCGTGGTGTGCGGCGAAACGAACCAGTTGCCGCCCCGAATTGGCGTCCCAAACGCCGGCGGTGAAGTCCCGACTTCCCGTCACCACGCGTCGACCATCCGGACTGAATGCAACAGCCGATACGTCATTGGTGTGACCATCCAACGTTACGAGTACGTGCCCATCGCGCACGTCCACCACCGAAGCCTGCCCCCCGGCAGCCCCGACAACGAGGCGTCGGCCGTTCGGACTGTACGCCAGATCCAGGATCGGACTCGCGTGGCCCACCCCAGTCAACCGGACGCGCGATGCCTTCAGCACACGATGCAGCAGGGTCTGCACCTCGGCGGGCAACTCGCCGGCCGCGGAGGGATGCATGTGATCAGCGACGTGTAACGCGAGGAGTAGACTCCGCTCGGGGTCCGCGTCGATCTTGTCCGCGGCCTCATTGAGGACTGCTCGCAGGGTGGCCTGATTCCTCTCCCGGCCGGCGACGACCCGTTGTCGAATCGCCATAGCGGCGATTCCGGCGAGGACCACGAACGCCACCGACACGCCGGTAACGACTCTTCGTCGGCCTATGGCCTTCTGGCGCCTGGACGCATCGAGAAAGGTCATCGCGAGATCGAAGTCGCCGCCATACCGTTCGGCCCAGGCCGCGGTCGGCTTGGACTTCTCTTTCCACGCTAGCCCGTTCTCGAGATTGGGCGTGGTCCAGAGTCCCCACTTCCCTGTTCTCCACAGGTTCGCCTGCTCCCTCAACCGGCCATAGAGCCAGGCCGAATACGCCTCATCCTTCACCCACTCAGCCATTCTCTGCCATTGACGGATCAGACTCTCGTGACTGATGTCGAGTCTCGTGTCGTCCTGCAACGGTTCCCCGGCTGGCGGTGTGATGAAGCTGCAATCAGGCGCGCGAAACACATCAGCCACCTTGCGGGCGTCGGCAGGAGGGACACCGGCGACGGCCGCGATCGCATCGAGGCGTGCGGGTCGGCGTGTGTCGAGCTGCTGGCGGCCCTGATCCGCGAGGCTGCGAAACATGACCTCCGCGATCTTCTGCTGCGCCGGACTCAGGGAGTTGAAAGCTTCGTCGGCGTGATTGGACAGCGCGTGTCGCAATCCGCCGGCCGCCTCATAACCCCGCAGGGAGAGCGTGCGCGGGGAGCTGAGATCGAGAGCACCGCCCTGCGATGGCCTGGACGCCGCTTGAATCCACATCCGCATCAAGACGTGTTGCATCAGGGGCAGTTGATCGGGGTCAGAACCCATATCATTGAGAATCGCATTCACCAGCTCGGCCTCGACCGACCCGCCGAACACGCGCGCCGGGCCTTCAATCGCGGCACGGCGCTGTTCGCGCGTCGGGCGCGGCGTGAGGTACTGACTGTCGTTCATTACCTCCGGCAGCCCCGAGAAGCGCGCGCACTCGCCGAGGAAATCCGATCGCATCGTGATCACGATGTAGATCGGCACCTCTTTCTGCGCGGCCGACGCGATGAGCACAGCGACGAATGCCTCGGCTTCGTCGCTCACGCGGCCGTCCTGGTAGCGGAAGAGCTCTTCGAACTGGTCGACCAGGATGAGTAGGTTCGTGTGGTCGTCGAGTGGCGTATCTCGGAGGATCTCCACGAGACCGAGGGGCCCGCGTGCCAAGGTCGCGTGAAGAAATTCCTCCGCGTGTGGGTCGCCGGTGAGCTTCGGTCCCAAGGCTTCCGGCTTGGTGAGGGCGGCGGCAAGGTGACTAAGGGGATGGTCGCCCGGCCTCAGCGTCGCGACGCGCCACCGCGTGCCGGCAGTGGCCATGAATCCCGTCTCCAGGCCGGCGATCATCCCGGCGCGCACCAGGGATGACTTCCCACACCCAGACGGTCCTACCACCGCGAGGAAGCGCGTTTGCGAGAGCCGTTTGAGCAACTCGTCAGTCTGCTCTTCTCGTCCGAAGAAGATGTAGCTCTCCTCCGACTCGAAGGGCCGGAGTCCGGGGTACGGCAGGCCCGTTGGCATCAGATGATTTGCAGCTGGCTGATGAACTCTCGCAACATCGCGTCCACCTCATTACTCGGTACGTTGGTACTGTCGATCAGACGCAGGTTCTGAATGTCGATGTGTAGGGCGGGTTTGTTTTCGGGCGGACCTTGGTAGACGGCGAGTGCCTGGAGTGGCTCCTCACGCTGGGCAATCGCCTTGCGGTACAGCCCGAGGAGCTGCTGCCGCACCCAGCTGACCGTGCTCTTCCCGTAGACCACGATCAATGCGTGGCACTGCTTCAGATTCGCCTCGAGATCCAGCCGCACCTCGTCGGGTGCCTGATCCCAAACGGGAAGTGACACGTCCACGCCCAGGGCTTTCAGTCGATCGCGGATGGCGATGGCGAGGTCCCAATCGTCCTTGTCGCTGTCGACAAACACGATCGCGCGCAGGCCTTGCTTCGGCACCACGACAGGCTTCGGCTCCTCCAGCAACCGCTGTTTGATGTATCGCTTAAAGTCCTCCACCCCTTCCGCACGCACGGTCACTTCGCGCAGCAGCTTCCGTTGATCTTCATCCGGGACGCCATCGACGTCCAAGCGTTGATCCCGCCACTGGAGGATCTCCGCTCCCCGCGCGCGCGCAATGTCGTACTGCAGCCGCGGATACCCGGCGGAGCCTCCTGGCGCCTTCCGACCGCGGAGCCCGCTCAAGAGCTGGACAAACAGCTTGCTGTGGGACAGATCAGTCGTCATCGCATCGCGAAACGCCTCAGCCTCTCGGTCGTAGAGGGTCTGCGGAAGCACCGGTATGTCGAGCTGATCCAGGTATTCCAGCAAGTCGGTCCGGAGGTTATCGACATCATCCGTTGATTCGGCGAGGAATACCGTCGGCCGCGTGTGCCGCTGCAGGACCTGTCCGCCGCCGGCCTTGAGCGCTTCCAGTTCCTTTTTGAGATCCGTCGCCAAGTGGTTGAGTCGACGGAAGTACTCCTGGTAGCCGAGATCGGTGCTGTTCAGACCTGCTTCACAGAGCGTTTCGGCCGGATCCTCGATCTTGTCTTTCGTCCAGAAGCGATGACCGATGAGGTCGGAGATACTATCCGGCCGCTGTGACCGTTCCACTTCGTCGCGCTCGATCACGAATACACGACTGCCGGGACGACGTCGCTCGCGCAGGTGCCGGAGGAACGAGTCTTTCTCCCGAAGACACCACGTGGACGAGAGGTAGCCCGGCGAGAGCACGATCACCAGCAAGGCGGTCGAAGTAATTGCTTCCATGATCTGCGGAGTGACGCCTTCGTTGCGGGACAGGCCGTCATCCTTCCACGCGTCGAAGGCGTCGGTACGACCGAGCTTCTGACTCAGTTTGGCACGCAGCTCACGAAACAACGTGCTGACCCACCCCTCCTTCGCGTCGCCCATCGGCTCATCGTCGACGTGGGCGTAACTGATAAAGAGATCGTGGGCATAACCAGGAACGAATGCCATTCTTAGCCGCCAGTCAGCGGACGACCAGGCCGCGTGATGTCCGAATGTTCTCCACAGGCAACGAAGTCCGCGGAAAACGATTCAGCGCCGTCGCCCGTTCAGCAAGGGCGCTTTTGCGGCATTGTGGGGTGTTCTTGCGGCACGCAGCGAACTTTGGCTGGGGCGTGGAAGCCCAAGAGCAGCAATTACTTGGCGTTGTCTGATGGGACCACGGATTTGAAATTCACAAAACGACGGGAGTCTCGGGGAGTGCTTGCGTCCGTGCCGAGGGATCGCGACCCCTGAACGCTATGCGAGTCGAGACGACCGTCCCCTTGGACTCCGCCTAACTCTCCTCCCCTTGCGGCTTGGCACCCTTCTCCGCGGCGGTCACCCACTTGGCGTGCTCCTGCGAAATGAGAGATTCGACCCGCTCAGCTAGCAGGGCGCGCGGGTTGGCCGCGCTGACATATGGGCCGGCCGCGGCCAAAAAAAGGTATTTCTCGTGCTGCAGCGCCTCACATGTAGATCGATACGTGATCCAGTTATGCTGATACTGGTTCAGTTGCTGTAAACCCTCGAGCACCGCGATCAACGCACCTAGGCCCCCTGTCACGTAGGCAGGAGCCTCCAGGCCGGCGGACAGCGGGATCACTCCCGCCGCAATTATTACCACCACCTTGAGGCTCTTAAAAAGGCGCTGACTGCGCCGACTCCGACGATCATACCAAGCGATCTGGTCATCGAGACGCTCCATCGTTGCATCATTCGCGTTCACGTGGGCCTCCGTTATCTGTTCGCCAGAAGTGCAGGATTCCGGGGGCGGACCTCATCCCCTCTTCACGGACGAGTCCATCAGTTTCAGCCCTTGGTAAGGGCCCCATCCACCGACACGGCTAGCGAGAACCCTGCGGTTGACCACCGGCGTCATGAATCTTGTTCTGGAGCAGCGACCCAGCAACCGGTCGCTCACCGCACGGGATCTACGAGTCAATCGGGACGGCGGGATTTGAACGCGTCGTTAGCCAACCGAGTTACGACACCGAGTAGCAATCCCGCGAGGTCCTGGGCATCGGTGTCGTAACAGCAGGCCCAAAGATCAACCGAGTGTTGTGAGAAACTCACAGCAGAACTCACAGCGCGCGACCCACGAAAGCAGCTCAATGGGTGGGGCGCGCATGCGTCCGGGTTGCCCTCTAACTCCGCTTGTGCGCTGAGTCGGGCCATAGCGCATTGGTGAAAGGCTTCAAATGGAGTAAGAGCATGATCGGCTGGGCCGATTGCGGTGTCTTCTCAATCCATGCGGGACCACCTGCGTGCCGCTACAAAGCGGCCCCTGCGGCCACGTCCTCTACCGGCAGCTCACACCAAGCGCGGGGTCGCCCTGTGGCGTCGTGGCGCTTCGCCGCGACGCCACCGCGACTACCGTCGCTTGCCACGTGCACGCCCGTAATCAACGAGGACCATCGTCATGCTCATCGCCGGATTGTCCTGTTCCACCTTTACGACCCCGTCGAGCGGCACATCGTCGCAGACCCACACTTTCAAATTCGTCGGCGTCTCCTGAAGCTCAATGGTGACGGTGATCTCAACTGATGTCCAAGTCGTATAGTAAACCCGCTCGCCAATGAAGAGTTTGTCAGTTCCGGCGCCAGTCGGTTTGCGCTCGATCCTGGCGTTCGGCGGAACCTTCTCACCGGCTTCGCGAGCGAGCTTCGCGGATACGTCTTCGAACGGCCGGTCTAGCGGGATCGCGAACCTGAGTTCCTCCTTCTTGCCATCCGGGAACGTTGCCGTCATGCGAAGCACAGCGTGCTGCGGGTTCTTCTCCACCAACTCGGACCGAGCACGCGCGACGAACCTTTGCTCCCGAACCTTGATGTAGTGGGAGGTCTCGTACTCCGTCCAATCGCCCACCCTCGCAACAGAGTACGGGTTACTGCTCGCAGACAATACGGATGTGGCGTGCGACATCGGCGAACGCCGCGTCGCGATTCGGCCACGACACCACGGGCTTTCCTTTGGACGGCACCGCTTGCAGCTCGGCGAACGGCGCAGCTTGCCAGTCGGTCGGCCGCAGGAGGACCGGAACGACTCGGGCTGTCCCGACCCGGTGCCGTTGCAGCGCGCGTTGCATCTCGACGTCGAAACAATAGGGTGACGCAAGAAAGTCCGGGCTGATGAGAAGCAGAATGACGTGAGCGGTGTCGAGATTCCGTTCGATAGCCTCGCGCCACGGCATTCCTGCACCGATTTTTCGATCGTGCCACTCGCTCAGAACCCCCTGTGCCCGTAGGGCCACAAGATGTTTCTCAAGCTGGTCCCGGAGGGCCTCGTCCTCGTGGGCGTAACTGTAAAACAACCGCATGCCCGTGCTTCGCATGTCGTGTATCGCGTCGCCTCGATCCCCGCGCACGCGCCCCGGCATCCGACGCGTCACCACGTGTCTAGCCGCACGTCGTGGAGCAGCCGGTTCGAGAACACGCCCCGCACGTTCGGCGTCAGCAGGAGCGCCATCCGCGCCGCCTTGAGGCGTCGACGGCTGGCCTCCCCATACATGTGTACCAGCCCCGCGGCGTTCTCGCGCGCATGGCTAACGAGAATCTCGGCATCCTATCTTCCGATGGCTAGAGCAAAGCCTGGGACAAGCGATCCCAACACCCGAGGGCGGTCATCTGTTCCGCCAGAACATTGTCTCCCATTTTGCATGGGATGCTCATTGGGCCTGCCGAAAACCTTCGTGTTTGCGCTTCTCAACCTGCTCGGCGGACGTAACCCACTTGGGGTCCTCCTGCGAAATGAGGACTCGATCCGCTCAGGCAGCAACGCGGGAGATTGGGCGCCCGTGGCATACGGGCCGGCCTCTGCTAACCCCAGTCGGGACGGCGGGATTTGAACCCGCGACCCCCTGAACCCCATTCAGGTGCGCTACCGGGCTGCGCTACGTCCCGTCTTACTGCTGGTCTACCGTCAACCGTCGCACGTCATCAGACGCACAGCGGCCTTTCGTCTTGAGGAAACAGGACAGACTGTGCCGCTCCCCAGAGCCCCCATGTAACCAACATACCGCTGCATCCTCTTCAGGCACGGCAAGATAGCCGAGCCTTCCCCGTTCCTCAACCACGCCGACGTGACGCGTCCCACACCCTGCACCCTGCACGACTCGTCGCGAGACGCATGCCCGCACGCGCCGCCGAGACGCTAAGACCCTGCAACGCCATGGTCTGGTGCGCGGCACACCCCGTGCATTCTCATCGGGCATGACACGTTATCGCAACCGCCTGCCAATCGCTGCCCTCATTCTTGCCAGCGCGAGCGTCCTTGCGCCGGCACGGGCTGCCATCGCCCAGGGCGCGCTGCAGACACGCGCCCGGGAGACCGCGCCCGCACCTGCTGCAGATGCTGCAGAATCGGCCCTGCAACCGGCGCGCAGCGTGCTCCATCAACTCGTCGGCCGCTGGCGGTTCGCGATCTGGTTCGCCGGCAACTTCGACGGGCCGCCCGATGCAACGGGCACGCGCGTCGTCGCCGCGCTGTACGACGATCTCCGCCTCGAGTGGACCGAGACGCACGATGACTCGAGCCACAGCCAGGGAGTCCTCGGGTTTGACGCGCGCGTCGGTCGCTTCTACAGCTCCGCGGTCTACAGCGACGGCTCCGGCGTCCAGCTCCTGACCGGTGCTCCAAGTTCAGCCGAGCCGCTCATTACGTTCACGCCGCTGCCCGCGCCCCAGCCCGAGCGGCGGCTGATGGACTCGTTCACCCTCACCGTGATCGACCCGGACCACTTCACCTGGGTGCCGCTCGATCGGGGCTGGCGCGCGGTCTTTACACGCGAGCCGTAGCAGCGTCACGCTTCGGCGTCGACGTCCAGCGTCAGTACCTCGAACGCGCCCAACTCGAACCGATGCGGGATCGCCGCCTCCAACACCACCGGCATCTGTCCTCGATCTGACTGCCACGGACTCCGCGCCGAGTAGCGCCGCGGCGCGCCGGCGGGAAGCTCGAGCGCTTCGCCGATATCGACCTCGATCCCCTGCGGCACATCCTTGGGATTGCGGAGCACGAGTGTCCCCCGCCCCCGGCCCCCACTCCCCAACGCCGCGTGGCCATACACCGCGAGCGCGCCCGGATCGCCCCCCACCCAGTGGGTGTCGACGAGGATCGCGGCGCGCTCGCGCGCCCAACGCGCCGCTTCCGCCAGCGCGTCCCAGTTCGCCGGCGACAGCAAGGCCGGCGTGATGTACAGCTCCTGCAGCTGCGTCCCCGTACCGAAGTAGGCTCGCACGTCCGACGTGAAGTCGCCGCCCGGATCGCTGTCCAGATGATTGGCGTGCCGCGCGTAGATCACGCCGTGCAGCATCAGCGAGTTGAGCGGGAACAGCGGCCCCTTCTTCACAATGCCGGCGTACGTATCGGCGTCCCGATAGGTGATCCAGCGCTGCCGATCGGAACCCACGCCGGCAAAATCGTGGTCCTCGCCACCGCGCCAGATGGAGTCGGCATGTCGCAGGAAAAACGGCGACGGATACGTCCCGCTTGTGAGGTTGACGTACAGATCCGGCTTCTCGGCACGCAGATCGGCGATCAGCGCGAGCATGGCGCTGAAATCGGAATCGAACGCGCTACCTGGAATCGCGTGCGCCACATTCCCGGTGCCGTCGAACTTGAACTGGTTGACGCCGTACCGCCGCATCATGTCGAGACAGGTCTCGCGAAACCGCGCGTAGTACTTGGGGCCTGAAAGCGCGAAGCCGCCGGCGTTGGTCTCGAAGCCCTGCTCGCGGCCGAAGCTGAGCCGGTCCTCCTTGGGCTTGCCGTACCCGCCCCATGGCGACAGCCAGACGCCGGGCGCCGCACCGTAGCGCGCCGCCGCCTCACGCACCCGCTTGAAACCGCGCGGGAAGCCGGCGTGAAAGCGCCACAACGTGTGGGGATCGTCCCAGCCGTCGTCGAACAGAAACGAATCGAGGTGCACGCCGCGACGCTCGTGCAGCTCGCGTCCGACCGCGGCGATCGCGCCGAGTGCGCCCGCTTCGTCGAACTTGGAAAAGTAGCCGATGTCGTACCACGAGTTGTAATGGAGAAAGGGCCGGTACGGGTGGGCACGCTCGCGCTCTAGGTACGTCAGAAAATCGCGCCGCAACTGTCCGGGAGCCGCGAAGCCGACGACCGAGGAATACACGACGGCCGCACCGGGGCGCAACGGCAGCTCGCGCGCCAGCGACGCACGTGCATGGCCGTTCTCGACCGACACCTCGGCGAGCGGATGCTCGAACCCCAGGAACCACGAACCGGCGACAATGGGCGAGCCGCGCACTTCACCCCGCACCGCCGCGCCGGCCACGTCGAGATCGACCAGCCTGACGTCGGTAATCGCCACCTCGCCGCTGATCGCTTCGAGCCGGACCTCCTGCCGCACGTAGCGTGATCCCGCGCGCAACTCGGCGCGACACGTTACGCGAACGCGGCCCGCAGCGTCGGCCAACTCGACCGTCAGCGCATGGCCAGGGAGCCGCGCGGCAAGCCGAGCCGCACGGGGGTCGCCGGCCAACACCGACACCCGAGGATCTCCCGTTACCCGCAGCGCGGTCGTCCCAACCGTGGTCCCATCGCGAAACACGAGTGCGCAGACATCGGCAGATAATGGAAGGGACTGACCGGAAGCCCGATCGCTGATGTCTATCGCGCGGAGGACGCCGTCCGCGATCGACCAGCGCCCTTGCACCAGACCGTTGTCGAGCGTGAGGTCGCCGCTGCGTTGCGCGACTCGCCAACCGATTAGACTTCCGGCGGCGGCAACGCCGGCGCCGGCGAGGAAAGCGCGGCGGGTGATCACAGTAGGTAAGGATGGAGGCACCATGCAAAAACGCAAACTGGGAAAACGGGGCCTCGAAGTCTCCGCGCTCGGCCTCGGCTGCATGGGCATGAGCCAGAGCTACGGCACGCCACCGGACAAACAGGCGATGATCTCGCTCATCCGTACCGCCGTGGAACGCGGCATCACGTTCTTCGATACGGCAGAAATCTACGGTCCCCATACTAATGAAGAGCTCGTCGGGGAAGCGCTGGCGCCACTGCGCCGGCAGGTGGTGATCGCGACCAAGTTCGGGATCAAGTACGAAAACGGCCAGCAGATGCAGGACAGCCGCCCCGAGCGGATCAGGGAAAGCATCGAGGGTTCGCTGAAACGGCTCCGAACCGACGTCGTGGATCTCTATTATCAGCACCGGGTCGATCCGAACGTCCCGATCGAAGAGGTGGCGGGGACGGTCAAGGATCTGATTCAGCAGGGCAAAGTGAAGCACTTCGGCATGTCCGAGGCCGGGGTGAAAACGATTCGGCGCGCGCATGCGGTCCAGCCCGTCACCGCGGTCCAGAGCGAACACTCCCTGTGGTGGCGACGGCCCGAAGAAGAGCTGTTGCCAACCCTCGAGGAGCTCGGCATCGGCTTCGTGCCATTCAGTCCCCTTGGCAAGGGGTTCCTGACGGGCACGATCGACGAGAAGACGACGTTCGTCAGTTCCGATTTCCGGAACCTCGTGCCGCGCTTCACGCCTGAGGCGCGCAAGACGAATCAGCCTATCGTGGACGTCCTGCGAGAGATCGCGGAGAAGAAGAAGGCGACACCGGCGCAGATCGCGCTCGCGTGGCTGCTCGCGCAGAAGCCGTGGATCGCGCCAATCCCTGGCACCACGAAACTGGCACGCCTCGAAGAAAACATCGGTGCCGGCGCGATCAAGCTGACGCCCGCCGATCTCCGCGAGATCGAAACCGCCGCGTCCAAAATCACGATTCAGGGCGCGCGCTATCCTGAAGCGCTCGAGAAGAGGACCGGTCTCTGAAATGAAAGTCGGCATTCTGGGCTCGGGACTCATGGGTGGCAAACTCGGCACGATCTTCGCGCGCGCCGGGCACGAGGTGGTGTTCAGCTATTCGCACAGCCCGGAGAAGCTGCAGAAGCTCGCCCGCGCGGCGCGCGGCAAGGCGCGGGCCGGCACACCGGCTGAAGCCGCGCAGGACGCTGACGCGGTCCTGCTGGCCGTGCATTGGTCTCGGGTCGACGACGTCCTGCAACAGGTGGGCGACCTGTCGGGCAAGGTCGTCGTCAGCTGCTCGCTACCGATGAACGCCGACGATTCGGACCTCGTGGTCGTCCACACCTCGTCGGGCGCCGAGGAGCTGGCAAAGAAAGTTCCCGCGGCTCACGTCGTCTCCGCGTTCGGCACGGTGCCGAGCGAAGTGCTGTTCGACGTCTTCGCCGCTCGACGCAAGACCACGAGGCCGAGCCTCGTCTACTGCGGCGATGAGGCCAAGAGCAAGAAGACGGCTGCCAAGCTGATCCGCGACGTCGGCTTCGATCCCATAGATGCCGGACCGCTACGCGTCGCGCGGTACACCGAGCCCTTCACACTGCTGATCGCGCGGCTCGCGTACGAAACCACAGGAGGCCCAAGGCTGGCATACCGGTTCTTGCGCCCCTTCTAGACTCGCTCCATTGTCTCCGTTTCCTCCAACGGAGCAACGGATGCGCCCTCAGCGATACCTCCCGTTCGTCCTGCTTGCCGCATTCGCCTGCCAGCCGGCCGACACCTCGGCCAGCGCGAAGCAGGCGATTGACGCCGCCAACGCCCAATGGGCGCGGCTCACCAGCACCGGCCATGCCGATTCGATCGCGGAGTTCTACGCCGCCGACGCCGTCATCATGCCGCCGAACATGGCCACGATGAAAGGCAAGGAAGCAATCCGCACGTTCTTCGCGATGATGAACACGATGGATCCGAAGCCAACGCTGACACTTCACGCCGACGCGGTGCATGGCGCCGGGGCGATGGCCATGGAACGGGGCAGCTGGCACTGGGCCTACCCTGCCGGCGCGAAACTGCCGCCCGGGATGCCGGCGGTGGACTCGGGCAAGTATGTCGTCCATTGGATGCAGCAGAATGCGAAATGGCTGATGGTGGACGACATCTGGAACAGCGACTCGCCGTTGCCCACACCACCCGCGCCACCACCGCCTCCCGCAGGGCGGCGGCGCTAAACCGCACGCCGTAAACCCACGCGTGGCGCCACGCCCCCGGGCGTGGCGCCACGGCAACATCGCGCCGACGCATCTGAGCCGGCCGCCTCCAGGGAACTGCCCTCGCGACGCTGGGTATGGAACCTGCATTCACGACGGGCACACGATGCGTACGACACAGCAAAAACTCCCGTTACTCGTCGGCCTCACACTCGCTATCAGTTGTAGCGTCGGATCGCTGCTCGACACCCCTCCCACCAAAGTGATTGGTGTCACGCCCGCGCGGGTCATCGACTCGGCGCAGGAAGGGACCAGCGCGCCCCAGTCGGCAGCGCTCGTCCTCTCCACAGCACACGGCGACGCGCCGCCACCCTGGACCGCGCGCAAAGCCAAGAATGCTGCTTGGCTGACCATCGCCGCTCCGGGCTCCGCGCCCGATACGCTGCATCTGGCACTCAATCCCTCCAGTCTCCCGCCCGGGGTCTATCGCGACACCGTCGTGATCGTCCCGGACGACCACAGCATCGCGCAGCCGCACGTGCCGGTCGAGCTGCGGATCGTGGCGACTGCACCGCCACCGCCGCCACCGCCGCCACCGCCACCGCCGCCGCCGCCGCCGCCGCCGGTTGCGAACTTCGCGCCCAGTTGTACGTGGCTGACCTGCAACTTCGATGGGAGCAGCTCGACGGCACAGCCGACGGCGACGTACGGCTGGACCTGGG
>QHWF01000211.1 GCA_003222455.1 Acidobacteriota bacterium | reverse complement strand
CAGGAGCGGATGCCTGAGCACGAGCGTCTGCCCCTGGCCAGTGTAGATGGCCGACAACTGCATGAGCGGCGGCCGCTCGAGCAGCTTCGACAGATCGTCGCCGTCCGCCAGCGATTGCCCTTCGAGCGATCGGTCGCCGTGGACGATCGCCACCCCGTTGACGTCGGCAATCGCCGCAAAAATCACGTGTTTGGAATACAGACTGGATTGGAGAATCGATCGCAGGCCCGGGTCTTGGCGCAGCGCCCGGGCGAGATCGCCCGCTTCGGCCACTTCGCGCGCGCGATTAAAAATCAAGTTCGCCAGGAGCTCCGCGCGGGCGCGGCTTTCCTCCAGGCTGACACGCGCGAGCGTGGACAGGTGCAGAACGCTCAACACGACGACCACCACGCCGACGAGCGACGTGACGCCGAGCACCTGCTTGCCCTTGATTCCTAGGCGCATGTTGGCTGGCGACGATGGAGCGACCTACTCCTGTCCTCGGCCACGACATTCAACGCAGAAACCGCAGAACAAAACCGATTTGGTCTGCGGATTCCGCGAGTTCTGCGTTGATCGTCGTGGCACGGCGGTGGTGGGAGTCATGATCACTCAGTCTTCTTCGGACGAAGCCGCAGCTTATTCAGCTTGTTGTGTAGCGTTTTCAGGCTGATGCCGAGGATTTCCGCGGCGCGCGTCTTGTTGTCGCGCGTGTGTTCGAGGGTCATCAGGATGAGCCGGCGCTCCGCCTCCTCAACAGTAATACCTGGCGCGAGCGCGACCTGCGGTTGATGCTGCGGCGCCGGCTCCTCGGCGAGCGACGGCGGCAGGTGCTTCGGCTCGATGAACGGACCGGGCGACAGGATGGTCGCCCGTTCGATCACGTTTCGCAGCTCGCGGACGTTGCCGGGCCAGGCGTAGTGCTCGATCATCCGCATCGTTTGCTGATCAACCCCGATAATCGATTTCTGGTTTCGCTGGTTGAACTCGTTGATGAACGACTGCGTGAGCAGCGCGAGGTCCTCCTTCCGCTCACGCAGCGGCGGCAGCCGGAATGAAAAGACGTTCAGGCGATAGAACAAATCCTCGCGCAGCTTCGATTGTTTGACGGCTTCCTGGGGATCGATGTTCGTCGCTGCGATGACGCGAACGTCCACCGACTGCTCGATCCGCCCGCCGAGCCGGCGGAATTTCCGCTCCTGCAGGACGCGCAGCAGCTTCACCTGCGTGGCCGGCGTCATCTCACCGATTTCGTCGAGGAACAGCGTCCCGCGGTCCGCGAGCTCGAAGCACCCCTGCCTCCGATCGGCGGCGCCGGTGAACGCTCCCTTCTCGTGCCCGAAAATCTCGCTCTCCAGGAGCGTTTCGGGAATCGCGGCGCAGTTGATGCCGACGAATGGGAACGACGCACGCGGACTGAGATGGTGAATCGTCTGCGCAATCAGTTCCTTGCCCGTCCCCGACTCGCCGGTGATCAGCACGGACGCGCCCGTCGGCGCCGCCTGCTCGACGACCGAGTAGATTTTTCGCATCTCCGGGCTGTTACCGATGAGTGAGCCGAACGTGCCGCTCTCCCGCAGCTGGCGGCGCAACGACTTCACCTCACGCATCGTCTCGAGCCGTTCGACAATTTTGTCGAGCAGAATCTTCAGCCGTTGAAGATCGATCGGCTTCGTCAGGTAATCGTAAGCGCCTTCTTTCATGGCCTCGACGGCGGTCTCGACGGTACCTTGTGCCGTCAGGAGCAGCGTGGTGACGTCGGCGCCCTGTTGCTGAAGCGCGCGCAGCAACGCGAGCCCGTCGATCCGAGGCATCACGAGATCCGTGATCACGATGGCGGGCCGGAACGACGTGACTTTTTCGAGCGCTTCTTCGCCGTCGGCGGCAGCTTCTGCGATGAATCCCCAACTTGCATCGTCTTCCACAATCAAGACACGCTCGGCAACGGCTGGCGCGGAGTCAATTGTTGTGGCAGTGCTTTCAGTCACGGTCATCTTGACGCCTCACGAGCCGTGGTTGCACAGCGTGAAATTGTAGTTCCGTCGCAACCCGGGCTTAGCGGCGGCCGCTCCCGCGGTCGCGGATCTGCGGATTCATGGATCCACAACGAAGGTCTGCCTCAAACCTCGCACTCGTCGGTTTGAGGGAGGAGCTTCGTCAATACCATGTCATTTTCACAGTGTGTTCCCTTGTGAGGGCTCGTGCAAGCTCAGCATTTTCTTTTTCCTCTCTCTGAAAGCGACACCTCATCGGCTGGCGAGCCATTTGCACCACTCGCCTACTGGAGGCTTGACCAAGAAATGCGACTGCTCACAATTGCAATCATGACGATCGGCGTGGCATCAGCCGCGTGTAACCGGGAAACGGCGATGGCGGCGAATTCAGAGGCGACTGCAGCCGAAACCACTCGCGATCCGAATGCCGCGGCGGTCGCGACAGCCGGAGCCCTCACACCGGCGCGGCGAACGACATCTGTAAGAGCAGTAACCATTCCAGCGGGGACTCGCCTGCCGATTGTGCTCGACACGCCCGTGGGTTCTGCCACCAGCCGCGTGGAGCAGAGCGTTCACGCGCACCTCATTCGTCCGATCGCCGTGCAAGGCCTGACGGTCCTTCCCCAGGGCACCCTGGTCAGCGGTGTCGTGACCGACGCCACCCGCTCCGGAAAAGTGAAGGGCCTTGCGCATCTGGCCGTGCGCTTCGACACGCTGACGCCGCGCGGCGACGATGAGCGCTATCGGATTCAGACGGCGGCAGTTGGCCGCACGGCGCAGGCAACCAAGAAGAAGGACGCGATGGAAATCGGCATGCCCGCGGCAGGCGGCGCCATCATCGGTGGACTCATCGGCGGCAAGAAAGGCGCACTGATCGGACGGCTGTCGTTCTGTCCACACGCGGCAACGAGGTGAGTCTGGCCCGGGGCACTGCCCTGACGCTTCGCCTGTCCGAGCCCGTGACCGTCAAGGTCAGAGGCTGAAAACAAGTCTCAACGCTCAAGTCTCAACGCTCAAGCCTCAGGGCTCACCTGGCAAGACTTACCGCGCAAGTCTCGAAGTTGAAAGTTGAGACTTGCGCGTTTGAGACTTGACAGTTGAGACTTGAGACTTGTCACAAGCCGCACCTGAGTCCACCGGGAATCCCCGACCCGCGTTCACTTATCGAATAGTCGCCCTCCTCGAAGTCCTGATCTGTTCCGACTATCCGACGCAGCTCGCCATTGGCACGACCTTCACCGCGTTTGGTTATCCGCCCTTCGTCAGACGCGGTGAGCTGAGTCTCGCGTTCGTCGTGGGCGTCTCGACCGCCGACACCATCCTGCTGATCGCGCTGGTGTTCGCCTTTCTCTACGCGCATGGCGAACGCCCGTACGACGTGTTCGTCGGCACTCGCCCGTTTCAGGTGGAGGTTGCGATCGGCATCCCGCTCACACTGGTAGCGCTTGGCATCGCTGCCGCCGTGCTGTTGACGGTGCAGCACGTTGCGCCGTTCCTGCACTCGGTCGAGCACAACCCGCTGCAGCGGCTCCTGCAATCGCCGCGCGACGCGTGGCTGTTCGCGCTCGTCGTGATCGTCGCAGGCGGCGTCCGCGAAGAGATTCAGCGCGCCTTTCAGCTGCATCGCTTCGCCACGTGGCTTGGGGGCGGCGGGATTGGCGTCGTGGTCACGAGCGTAGCGTTCGGGGGCGGCCATCTCCTGCAGGGAACCGACGCCGCGCTTGCGACCGGGTTGCTCGGCGCGTTCTGGGGCGTGGTCTACCTGCGGCGGCGATCGGCGGTCGCTCCGATGGTGAGCCACGCCGGATTCAACCTGCTGCAGATCGTCCAGTTCCTAACGACCGGCAAGATATAAATCGATGATGTCTGCACGGCGCCGAAGGCCTGCCAGCCACTGATCGACGAGCTCCTGACGGCGATCCGCCGTCGCGGCAAAGCGCTGCTCCATGTACGCACGGATGCGAAGGTTCTGACGCAATGTCTCGCGCAGGTGCGTGTCGTCGATGCCCGATCGCGCCAGCGCACCGGCCAACTCCTCGGGCGACACGAACCGCGCGCGGACCCTGGCCGTCTCGCGCTCCACCTCTTCCGCGGTCGGCTCGGCCGGCGCGTAACGCTCGACTTCGGCGAGGATCAGCTCACGATCGATCAACTTGGACAACAGCGCCCGGATCGGATCGGCGGCGCCGTCGGTGGTTTCGAGGCGCAGGTCGCGCGCCGCCGTGACATCGGTGAGCGTGATGATCTGACCCGCCACCACCGCGAGCACGCGGTCGATCGTCTCGGCGTATGAAACCCCGCTGGCGGCTACAAGAAACGGAGGGGACGGAGATAACGGCAACACACAGAGAAACGAAGCAACAGAGATAACAGAGAAGATCTGATTGGTCTCCGTTGCTCCGTTTCTCTGTGTTATGCCGTTGCCTCCGTCGCCTCCGTTACCGTTGCCTCCGTCGTCCCTCCTCACGAAAGCGCGAAGAGTACGAAAGCCACGAAGAAACACACGACGATAATTTTCTTCGTGTTCTTCGAAGGGCTTCGTGTCTTCGTGATGAGCCGCCGTGGTTCGCATCAGAACGCTCCGTCCACACTCCGTCCCCACCAGTCCGCCCCGAATCGACAATCCAATCTGAAATCTGCAATCTGAAATCTACAATCTCATGGTTCAGCGTCAGAAAGCTTGTCCGAAGCTCACGTACCACGCCGTCAAGGCTTCACCCGGCCGCCGGTTCACTTTGAATCCCAGATCGAAACGGACCGGCCCGAACGGCGACTTGTACCGAATGCCGCCGCCTGTCGCGCTGCGCAACGCTCCGAGGTCGAGATCGCTGGCCCGCACGAACACGTTTCCCGTGTCCACGAATCCGACCACGCCGAGCCGGCCGGAGACCGGGGCGCGCAGCTCGGCGTTGAAGATCACGAGGCCGTTGCCGCCAATCGGCACTCCGTCCTGATCGAGCGTCTTCCCCGGGATGCCGACGCGATCGAGCGCGAAGCCGCGGATGGTCGTATCCCCTCCCGCAAAGAACCGTTCGCTCGCCGGAAGCTGCTCGTCGCTCGTGAACCCGGTGGCCATGCCGAGCCGCGCATTGCCTGCCAGCACCAGCCGGTTGGTCCCGCGGACCGTCCGGAAGATTTGGGCCGTCAGGAACGACTTGCCGAACCCGACCTCCGACCCGATCTGCCGGGCCGCGAGCTGCCCGTTCACGCTCACATATCCGCCGCCGACGGGTTCAACCGTGTCGCTCCGGCTATCACGGATCAGCGACGCGGAAAACGAGGACAGCCGGAACTGGGAAAACACCTTGTCGATTGTCAGCCGATCCGCGTCGCTGACGGCCACGTCGAAGAGACGCGTCCGCTGGATCTGGTAGCTGCCGCTGACGGCGAGGTCCCGCGTCAGCTTGCGCGCCGCTTCCGCGCTCACGCTGCGGCGTGCGAAATTGAAACTCGATCGAATCTGCTGCTCGAAGGTCAGCGTGGCGAAGCCGTCGAAGGCCGTGTCCAGCAGGCGCGGTTCCCGGTAGGTGCCCAACACCCGATACTCGGTCAACCCGTACCCGCCAGACGTCACTGCGGTTTCGTCAGCGAAAAACGGCTGATCCTTCGGATGAAGGCTGAGGCTGCTGAAGAAGTTGACCGACCGGTTCTTGCCGAACAGGTTGCGGCGGCCGACTTCGAAAAACGCGCGCGGCGCCACCTCGAACTGTTCACGGACGGCGCCGCCCAGTTCCTCGCTGCGGACCGGACGCAGGCGGCCCTCCAGCCCTCCGCCGAAACCGATTGTCGTCGGCGGGGCCTCCTCGACCGTGATGAGGACATCGCGGGTGGTTTCGTCACCGTGCCGTAATTCGGCGATCCGCGCCCGGCGGAACAGACTGAGCGCGGCGAGCCGGCGCTGGCTTTCGTTGAGGGCCGCCAGGCTGTACGGATCGCCCGGCTTCACCTGAAGCTCGCGTTCAATCGTACTGGTCGCGGTACGCACGTTGCCGACGATGAGGACGTGCCCGACGAACACGCGCGGCCCCTCGTGAATCGAATAGCGCAGGGCGATCCGGCTGCGATCGTCGCTGAACTCCGGACGCGGCTCAACCGTCGCGTTCTGATAGCCTTGGTTGACGTACGCGAGCTGAATCGCGTCGCGATCGATCGCCACCTGCTCGGGCACGTATGGCCGGCCTGGCTGGAGCACCAGCGCTGATTCGAGCACCGCACCGTCGATGGATCCGTTTCCTTCGAGGACCACGCGGTCGACGACGGTCCGCGTGCCTTCCGCAATCACAAGATGGACGGCAACCGGGACCTCGGTGCTCGTCGCCGCCGGCGGCAACGGATCGACGCCAGTCTGCGCTTTCGCCGCCGCGAAACCGCGACGGTGATACAAATCGGCGATGGCCGCGGCATCGGCATCGAGCCGCGCGTCCGATAACACCTGGCCCTCGCGCATTCGCAGCGCGGCGTCCAGCTCGGCGCGGGAAATGGCAGCGTTGCCGGCGATGTCGATCGAGGCGACGCGGTACTGCCGCCCCTTTTTCACGGTGAACGTGATCACCAGCTCGCCGCCGCTGGTCTCGCGGGAGTACACGGCTGTCGCGGCGCGATATCCCTGCGCCCGCAGGAACTCCTGCATGCGATGGCTCGAGTCTTCGAGCAGATCCTCGTCAACCGACCCCTCGCGCGAGACCGGCACGAGCTCGGCTCGCGCATCAGCCGGCAACGGATCACCAGTGAACACGACCTTCACGTGCGGCCCTGGCGTGACGGCAATTGTCAGATTCGCGATGCGATCGCCATCCGCCAGTGCCACCGCCGGCACGACGCGCGTCTCGTAATACCCGCGATTGTGGCGCTCGTCCACGTACCGGTCGATGCGATGCCGGATGTCCTCGCGCAGATACGGCGCGCCCGACGCGATGTGGAGACGGCGGAGGAGCTCGGCGGGCGTGACCGGGGGCCGGCCGACGACTTCGACTGTGCCGACCCGCGTCCGATCGCCGGGCTGAATCGTGAAGACCAGCGTCGCGCGTTCGGGCGCATGTTCCGTCTCGGCGTTGATGGTCACCGACGGATGCAGGTATCCGCGCTCAGCGAGCGCATCCTCGAGCAGCCGTTTCATATCGGCCGCGCGGCCGGCCGGCGGCGACACGCCATACCGGTCCACTATGACCTGCCGCAGCGCGCCCCGATCGATCCCCGGGCCAGCGGCGCCCGCAAACCGGATCGTGGTGACCGGATGAACGGGGCTGAGCTCGTAGCGCAGTGCGACGCGTCCGTTCTCGAGCGTCGCGTCCACCCGCACATCCTGAATGGGGCTCAGCTCGTAGCGCAGCGCAACGCGTCCGTTCTCGAGCGTCACGTCCACACGTACATCCTCGAACCGCCCCAGGCTGAAGAGATGCGTGACGGTCTCCCGCACCTGTGCCATCGTGAGCGGCTGGCCGGGTTGGGTTTCAATCACCTGCGTCAGCGTCGAATCGGCGGTCTCGCGCCCCTCGACGACGAGCCGGACCGAGGCGATCGGCTTGTCGAGAAACGCGCTGACGTCCGCTTGAGCCCGCATCGTGTGTCCCAGCAGCGCCAGTACGCACGTTGCAGCGCACCAGATCTGCCACGAAGACACTGAAGACACCAAGCGCCTCGGTTCGGCGCCTGAATTTTCTTCTTCGTGCCTTCGTGCCTTCGTGGCTTCGTGGTTGCACTTTGTGTGCGCGACATCGACGTCACGACAATGGTCAGAGATTGCTGCTCGAAACAGAGACCTGCACCATCACGAAGATGCGACGTTCAAAACGTCCGCCTCAGACGGAACTCGAGCGCGTAGGTCTGGTCTTCGTTGCGCGAGAGGATCCACGACAGGCGATCGGTCGACTCGATTTCGAGCAGCACGATTTGATCGTTGATGATGGTCCCGAGGCTTCTGGAGAACGTCAGATATACGCGATCCGAGATCCGCTTTCCGATCGTGAGCCGTGCCGTCGGGTTCAGGCGCGACGTCTGCTGGCTGTACGGATCGACGAACGACGGCGTCAGTTGAAACGTGTCGACGCCGAAGGTCTGCTCCACCACCTTGCCGACCTCGGAGGACAAGGTGCCCGTTATCGCCTGCGTGGCGCGCGTCGTCAGAATGTCGGTCTGCACCTGCGTCGGATTCTGCCGGGCGCGAAGCTCCGGCACGTCCGCGCCCGGTCCGCTGCCGGTGCGTGCCGTCCGCTGCACGTCGCTGAAGAGCAGCGCCAGCACGTCGGCCGTCGGCAGCGGCGGATCGGAGTTGAGCGTCGGCCGGAGCTGCGTGGACGTGCCGGCAAAGCCGACCGTCACGCGATACGTCTGGCCCGGCACACGGACGTTCGTCTCGGCTTCGACGTCGAAGAAGGGATCGATCGCCTGCGGGTTCATGAACTCGATGGCGCCGTGCGTGATGCGGTAGCGGCGCCCTTCGAAGGTCACCTCGCCTCGCTCGATGTCGGCGTGGCCGGCGAGCACGGGTCGATCGTAGGTGCCGCGGAGCGTCAGGTCCGCGTTCGCCATCATGCGGGCCAGGTTGTTGTCGATCCGCAGTGTCGACGGCACCAGGATCTGCAGGTCGAACCGGAGCGGGACGCTGGCGGGTAGCGGCTCACCACCCCCGGCCGCGCTGACGGCACCGGATGCCCGGCGGGACGCGAGGTCGAAAATGCTGCCGGGCGTCTCGACCCGGCGGTTCCAGATGGCGCTCGTCACGGTGACGGTTCCGCCAAGCGTCGGCGCCGCATAGTTGCCGCGCAGCGCAAGGTCCGCATCCACGATCGACTGGATGCCTTCCGGGTAGCGCAGGTGCATCTCTTCGCCGCGCACGGTCACGTTCAGATCGCCGGGCACATATCCGTCGAATCCGATCCGGCCGCCGAACTGGACGCGCCCTCCACCGAGCGTCGCGGACAGATCGTCCAGCCGCATGCCTCGAGCGTCGAAGGTGATGGCCCCGTTGATCGCGTCGAGCGCGTTCGGCACCGACAGGTGACGGATGCGGCCTCCCGCGATCGTGGCGCTGCCGGAAAAGAGCGGCTGATCGATCGGTCCGTTCACCGCCGCCGTCAGCTGCGCGTGCCCCGAACCCCGCACGCTGCCCGGGAAGAACCCCTGCAGGATCCCGAGATTCGCTTCGCCGGCCGCCTGCAGGGCGACGCGCCGTTCCTGAAAATCCACGCTTCCCGCGACACCGAGCCCGGTGCCGTCTCCGACGACACGCAGCTGGCCGATCTTGATCTGATTGTGATCCAGCGACAGACGAATCGGACCGGCGTTCTTGATCGTGTAGTCGAACAGCCGCATCTCCAGCGCGTCAACCGACCCATCAACCACCAGGCGATCGAGGTCGGCCAGCTCACCGGCAATTCGCAGCGTGCCGCTCGCCACAGCCGTGGTGTACGGCGACAACTTCGGCACGAAGACGCGGACGTACGGGTCCAGCGAACTGTCGTGGAACCGGAAGCTCATGTCGGTGTCGGCTTTCGGTGTCAGCGCAATCCGGCCGGTGCCGGTCACCGCGAGCCGCGGCGACGCCACATCCAGATCGCCGCTCAGTTCCTTGCCTCGGACGGCAAATGTGCCGGTGACCTGACCGACGGGCTCACGGCCCACGGACAGATCCGCGATCCGGAATCGGACGTCGTACCGAGGCACGTCGAACGTGCCGCTGCCGGCCGCGGTGAACTGCGCGACGCCCGCGAGCGGGGCATTCGGGTAATTGAGGGCGGCGATCTGCTCGACCGGAATCCGCCGGGCATCGGCGTTGAACGAATACGTCGAGTCCCAGCCGACGAACGCGGCGCCGGTCATCGTCCCGCCACCCTTGGTGATGTCGACGGCGTCGAGGCGAACCCCGGCACCATCGAATCGCAGCGACGAGGCGGCCTTTTCAAAGGGCTCGCCGTACGCCACCCCCTTCTCGATCGTCATGCCGCCGAACCCAACCGGACGCTGATACGCGCCCGTGAGGTGAAACTCGCCGCTCAACAGCCCGTTGACCGGATAGTCGTCGATCTGAAAGGCATGGCGCAGGCTCGCCACATCGCGCCGCACGAGGCGAAACCGCGCGTCGATCTCCTCGCCGCCATCGTCGCGCGGGTAGCCGAGGGAGAAGAGGCCGTCGGCATGAATCTCCGACCCGTCGCGCCGCACGTCTCCGCCGCTGATGGTGACGTAGCCGTTGTCGATCGTCACCCGGCCCGTCGCGCTGCCCCAGGTCGTGTCCCAGGCGCGGAGATCGTCGCCGCGGAACGCCCCCTGGACCCGCGGCGCTCGGAACGCCCCGCTCATCTCGCCGTCGAACTCGCCCCGGCCGCCGAACGCGACCGCCCGCGCCCGCGATCCGAAATCGTTCATGATCCCGACGAGCACCTGATCGCTTTCCTGCCAGTCGCTGCTCGTCACGTGAAACGGCAGGCGTGATTGCGTGCCCCATGCGGTGGTGCCCGCGAACGTGACCACTGTGCGTTCGGTGGCGAAACGCCCGCTCTCGATCGCGACGTCGTCCGGACCGAATCGATAGGTCAGGTCTCCACCGATCGGCAGATGCGTCGGCAATGGCGGCGGCGCGGACCGTCCCGCCGGTTGCTCATCGCAGACCTGAAGGTCTGCACTACTACAGGTGTAGTGCAGGCCTTGAGGCCTGCCAGGCGTCATCACCGCAATTCCCGGCGGAGGCGTCACCGCGAGGCGGCCGGCGCCGGTATGCTGCGAGAACCGGCCAAGGGGCCACTCGAGCACATTCTGCATGTCGGCCGAACCGGCAAAGCGAAGGCCCGCAAGCTCCTGAAAATCGGTGAACTGGCGAAGGTCCACGCCGTTCACGGTCGCGTCGAAGCGCGCGGTAGGACGGGTGCCGGCGCCAAGCGGCTTGATCGAATAGGAGAAGCGGGCGTCGCCATCGAAGAACCTGGCGCGCGCGTCTCGAATGTCGAGCGCCGCCGGCGTCCACTGGAGGGAGCCCGACAGCGACGGGAACCGGTACGCGTTCACGCCAGCCACCGCACTGCTGAACGTCCCGGACAGATCCCGGCCCCCTTTGAACAGGTGGAACGTGCCGGTGAAGTCGCCGTCGCCGGTGAGGTCCCATTTCTCGTCTGTGAAGAACAGTTGGCGCATGCGTGGAAAATTCACGCGCGACTGCACGCGATGCGTCTGCTCGGGCCAGTGGGACAGATCGACGTCGCCGCGAGCGGCGGTCCTTGCGCCATCGGTTTCGAGATCTACCTGGTCGAGGTGAATGCGCGGGCCGTCGATGGCGAACTGCGCCTTCATGTTCGCCCACATCGGCACGTAGTGCTGGATCGCGACGGTGCCTCCCGTGAACGCCGCAGTCCCGTGATAGTTCGGCAGGTTGCCGATGGTGACGTCGAGGTTCCGGCAGATGATGCTCCACGGCGTCGCGTGGTCTTCGTAGGTGAACTCGCCCCGCCAGGCGCGCAGGTGCCTCAACGTGACTTTGACCGGTCGATCCCGCCGCGGCTCGCTGTTGTCGCGGCCGAATTTCGGGAAGTTGTGCCCGGTGTCCCACCTTTCGACGAGCATGCGCCAATCGGTCATCTCCACCGAGCTGATCGTGATGTCCGGCTTCCGTTGGATGGCCGGCCGCCAGTCGAGTCCCACCGCGATCCGTTTCGCCGTGAAGAACGGTCGATCGCCGGGATGCAGGCCGTCGATGGTGAGGTCCTCGACCAGGACGTTGCCGGTCAGGAGATGGATGCGAAGCGATCCGATGCGCAGCGGGCGCTCGATGTACCGGGACGCCTGCTTTTCCGCCGCGTCGCGCGCCATCGGGCCGAGATCGACGGTCACCGACACCACGATGGCCGCCGCGAGCAGCGCGACGATCATCGACAGGCTGAAGGCGGCGTATCGAAGAACGCGGCGCGCTACGCGCGCAGTGATCTTGGAATGGCTGTTTTTTGCCGGCGAAGCCGGCCGACCGGGAGCGTGTTCTTGCTTCTCAGACACGCTTCTGGCGCGCAGCGGTTTGAACAGGGTCACAGGATCACGACGAGCAGCGCGCCGGCGTCGACCGACATGCCTTCACGCGCGTGAATATCGGCCACGGTGCCGTCGCGGACGGCACGCAGCTCGTTCTCCATCTTCATGGCTTCCACGACGACCAGCGGCTGACCTGCGCGGACGCGGTCGCCGGCGGCCACCGGTACGCGAACGATCTTTCCTGCCATCGGCGCGACGATGCGTTGCGGACCGGAACCCGCCCCGGGCCGCTCTGTGCCGCGTCCGCGCCGGCGGCCATTCAGGTTCACCACGATGGGCGTGACGCCCACGTGGACCATCGATTGCGAGCTGGTTGAGCTCGTGGCCTCCGGAGCGACAACGACCTCGTGGCTGCACATCCTGTCCACCAGGAGTGACAAGGTATACGCATCGACGCGCACCGCATCGACGTAAAACGCGCGGCCGTCGATGGTGACTGCAAAACCATCGCCGGTGCGCGTCACACTGACCTGACGCAGGTGGCCGCGCATGTCTACTTCGAATTTCATGCGGCGCTATTACCACGGAGGACGCGGAGGACGCGGAGGTTAAATCCTGACTTCCGCCCCCCGGACACAATCCGGGTACTCCTGAGCAGCATCAAGTGACGACGTTCTATTCGCATAGCGCGAGCTTCGTCAACGGATGCAACCAACAGGATTTTTTCTTCTGTCCTCCGCGTGCTCCGTGGTGAGATTGTCCTTACGCATTACGCAGTCCCTCAGTCCGCACCTGCGCCTTCCATCGGTCGCCTGTCGCGGCCGCCCGCTCCCCGGATTCAGGTCCGGCGCCTGACGAGAGCACGGCCTGCATGACCGCCGCGAGCGTCGCGACATCCTCGGCTTCGGCTGGTGGCTCGATGAACGGACGCCCATTCCGGGCCGCCAGCACGTCGTCCAGATATGTCGTGTGGAACCGGCCCTCGATGAACTCAGGCTGCTCGAGCAGCCACGTGAAAAATGGAATCGTCGTCTTGATGCCGGCGACGAGGTATTCGCGAAGCCCGCGCCGCATGCGAGCGATCGCGCGCGGTCGATCCTCGGCCCACGCCACGAGCTTCGAGATCATCGGATCGTAGAAGATCGGCACCTCGAGACCGGCCGTGGCGCCGCTGTCGTCGCGCACCCCGGGTCCGCCGGGCGCCCGCAACTCGACGATGCGGCCGGGCGACGGAAGAAAATTGTTGTCCGGATCTTCGGCGTAAATGCGGCACTCGATCGCATGGCCGTCCGGCGCCACCAGTCGGTCAGGATCGAGAGTCAGCCGATCTCCGCGCGCAATCCGAATCTGCCAGTGTACCAGGTCGATGCGCGTCACCATCTCGGTAATCGGGTGCTCGACCTGCAGTCTGGTGTTCATCTCGAGGAAGTAGTGACGTCCGTCCTCATCCACGAGGAACTCGATCGTGCCGGCATTGGTATACCCGACGCCTTTCGCCACCGCTGCCGCATCCGACAGCATCGTGCGCCGGAGCGCCGGCGACACCGCCAGCGAGGGCGTTTCCTCCACGACTTTCTGATGGCGGCGCTGAATCGAGCATTCGCGTTCAACGAACGGCAGCACCGTCCCGTGCACGTCCCCGAGCAGCTGCACTTCGATGTGGCGGGCGCGGCCCAGGCGTCGTTCCAGATACACGGCGGCATCGCCGAATGCCGTACCCGCTTCAGATCGCGCGGCGCGCAGCGCAGCCGACAGCTCTGCGGGATCGGTGACGGTCCGCATCCCCTTGCCGCCGCCGCCGGCGACCGCCTTCACCAGCAATGGATATCCGATCGAGCGCGCCAGGTCGGCAAGATCCGCAACGGACGCGTCGGGCGCGATTGGACGCTCGGTGCCCGGGACCACCGGTACGCCGGCGCGCTTCGCCGCTGCCCGCGCCGCCGTCTTGCTGCCCATGATCGCGATGGCTTCCGGCGTCGGCCCGATGAAGACCAGACCGGCGTCACGCACGGCAGCGGCGAACGTCTCGTTTTCAGCGAGGAATCCGTATCCAGGATGGACGGCGTCGGCGCCGGCTTTTCGCGCGGCGTCGACGATGCGATCGATGCGCAGGTAGCTTTCGTTCGGCGCACTCGGCCCAATCGGGTACGCCTCGTCG
>QHWF01000962.1 GCA_003222455.1 Acidobacteriota bacterium | reverse complement strand
GTCGAAACCTCGGCCTGACAGCCGTGAATGTGTACAAAGGTGTCCAATTTTGCCGTGCAACCCGGGGTCCCCAACGCGGCACCCGCGTTGGGGTGGAAGCACGGCTTAGCCGCGGCCGCTCGCGGCCGCGGATCTATTAACGAAGGTCCGCCTCAAACTCGTCACTCGCCGGTTTGAGGCGGAGCTTCGTTAAAACACGTACTTCGCGGCGAACTGCATGATCCGCGGTCCGCCCGCGGTGGTCGTGATTCGTCCGAAGTTCGCGTTGCCAAACGTCACGTTCGGATTCCCGAGATTGACGGTGTTGAACACATTGAATGCTTCAATGCGTACCTCGACGTGCTTGCTGCCGCCTACGCCGAGATTGCGCGACACGGCGAGATCGACGGTCCAGAACCCCGGTCCGCGCAGATATCCCTTCGGCGTGTTGCCCCACGACCCGGGCATGTTCGGCGCGAATGCGGCGATATTGAACCACTGATTCTCGTCCGGATTCGCCAGGGCCGGGTCGCCAACGATGACCGGTCGTTGGTTGTTCAATCCTGTGAGCGACAGGTTGCCCGTCGTCGAGGGTGTGAGCGGCGCGCCGGTGCGTGTCTGAATCACCGTGCTGAGTTGCCAGTCAGAGGTGACGACGTGAACGAACCCCGAGCCGGCGCCACGACTCTGGACAATCAATGACGTATTGGAGATGTACCGGCGATCGGCGTCACAGGGCCCCCAGTTCGTGCTGCGATCGGTCGGATCGGGATACGTATTGCCGATGTCTGTCGACGGTTCGCCGTTGTTCAGACACTTCGCCACGGTGAAATTGGTATTCGCACTCCATCCGTGTGCAAGACGCTTCTGGATCGCCAGAGTCAGACCGTTGTAGTGGCCGGAGCCACCATCATCTGTGACCGCCACCGAACCGTAGTACCTGCCCTGCGATGGATTCAGCAGGTTCAGCACCCGACGTGCGTCGACGTTCGCCGTCGTCGATTGCCCCGGAATGTAGACGCCGGGATTCAGTTCATAGCTGTTCCAGAGGTGCGTCGTCTGGTTGCCGAGGTAGGTTGCCGAAAGCAGGATGTCCTTCAGCACTTGACGCTCGTAGGAGACGTTCCATTGCCTCACCTGCATCGGGTTGATGTCGATCGGCATGCTGACGTACGTCCCGAGTAATGGGAACGTGATGTTCGACGGAATTGGATTCGGCACCGGAAGCGGATTGCCTCCCGGGAAGTTCGCCCACGGACTCGCCAGCGACGGGTTCGTCACGGCCACGGTGTTGCCGAACGGCGGATTCAGCATGTGATGGCCGTACTGCCAGAGTTTCGGCGAGTCGTAATACAGGCCTGCAGCTGCCCGAATGGTCTGCGTGCCGTCGCCCGTCGGATCCCACGCCAGGCCGGCGCGAGGCGCGAACTGGTCGTAGCGATTGGCGGTGTTCGCGCCGTTGCTCGGGAATCCTTCGTCGCCCGCGAACACGAGCCCTGCCGGCGCGTTCGGATAGACAAGACTGTGGCGGTTCTGATCGAATCGGTCCTGGTTGAACGCCATCGTGAAGCCGTTCTGATCCTTCGCGGCCAGGTACGGTTCCCAGCGCACGCCGACGTTCACCGTCACGTTGCTGTTGATGCGCCAGACATCCTGCGCGTAGACACCGACGTACTGCATCTTTTCGGCGACAATCTGGCTTCCGCCCTGACTGAACGAGCTCGGCACGCCGAGCAGGAAATCCGCCATGGCGAGACGGTCCTGGGCGGTTGCACCGCCGGCCCGCGTGCCGTTGAACGAAAACGTGCCATTCGCCTGGAACGGCCCATCCGCATCCTCGAACGGCCGAATCCACATCCCGCCGAACGACACGCTGTGGGCGCCGCGCACCCAGTCGATGTCTTCCGACAATTGCGGTGTCGTGGAAATGAATCTGCCCGGGAATGCGGGCGTCGCCCACCCGTTCGTGACGTTCAAGTTGAAGAAATTCTGGCCGGGGTCGTGCGTGTACGAATAGACGTTCGCGCCCAGGTCGCTCCACGTCGGCAGCGAGGTGCCCTGGACCCGCAGAATGCGTGACCGCTGGAACGAGAACCGGGTCGCGGCGACGAGATTCTGCGTCAACACCCAATCGTGTCCGAGCGCGAGCGTCTGGACGCGGTTGTCGAGGCCGAGACCCGTGCCTGTCGCCTCCAGAAGGTTCGTCCCGTCATAGGACGGCTGCCGGTCGTAATTGGCAACGTAGTACCGACCAAAAATCTTCTGCGCTGCCGCCAATTGGAAGTCGGACCGCACGACGCCCTG
>QHWF01000194.1 GCA_003222455.1 Acidobacteriota bacterium | reverse complement strand
AGCAGCAGCTCGTTCGAGCCCTTGCCGTCCACCAGTCCGGTCATCGGCATGACCAGGAAGTCTTCGACGTCCAGCGTCGCCTGGCCCGACCCGATGGGAGCCGAAGCCAGACCCGCCGCGAGAGCGAGCCACCCGAGGCGCGTGATGATCTGCATGATGTGTCACTCCCCTGCACAAGCCCGATGGGACGGCTGACGATCAACGAACAGCCGTCCCTTCACAATTCAGGATTGGGAATTCGCTGGCGGACCACCGTAGCCTTGGCGAAGGTGGTCAGCCGGAACTGTCTTCTTCGTGCTTTCGTGTCTTCGTGGCCCATCAACGCTGCTGATTATCCCGATGCAGCTGAAAGCAGTCTCGTGGCTGTCCTCACGCAAAGGCTTCGATGGGCGGACACGAACAGATCAGATTTCGGTCGCCGTACGGATTGTCAATCCGCCCGACACTTGGCCAGTACTTGTGGTGCCGAACGAACGGGAGCGGAAACGCCGCCTGTTCGCGAGAGTACCGATGCGGCCAGTCGTCGGCGGCCACCGCCTCCGCCGTGTGCGGAGCGTTCTTCAACACGTTGTCCGCCCGGTCGGCTTTGCCGTCGATGACATCCTGAATCTCCCGGCGGATCGCGATCATCGCGTCGCAGAACCGATCGAGCTCGTCCTTCGATTCGCTCTCTGTCGGCTCGACCATCAACGTGCCGGGAACCGGGAACGAGACGGTCGGCGCGTGAAAACCGTAGTCCATCAGGCGCCTGGCGACGTCGCCTTCCTCGACGCCGCTCGCCTGCTTCAGCGGCCGCAGGTCGAAAATCATCTCGTGCGCGACGCGGCCGTTGCGCCGCGTGTACAGCACCGGGAAAAGCCGTTCGAGCCGCGACTTGATGTAGTTGGCGTTGAGAATCGCGTACCGCGTGGCATCGGTCATGCCATCGCGTCCGAGCATTTTCATATAGGCGTACGAAATGACCAGGATGCTCGCGCTGCCCCACGGCGCCGCGGCGATTGCGTGGATCGCCCGATCGCCTCCGGTTTTGACCAGCGGATGGCCGGGCAGGAACGGCGCCAGGTGCGCGGCGACGCCAATCGGCCCCATGCCGGGGCCGCCGCCGCCGTGCGGAATGCTGAAGGTCTTGTGCAGGTTGATGTGGCACACGTCCGCGCCAATCACCGCGGGGCTCGTCAACCCGACCTGCGCGTTCATGTTCGCGCCGTCCATGTACACCTGCCCGCCGTAGCGGTGGACGATCGCACAGACATCCTGAATGGTTTCCTCGAACACGCCGTGCGTGGACGGATACGTGACCATCAGCGCCGAGAGCCGCTCCGTGTGCGCGCTGGCCTTCCGTTCCAGATCGCCCAGATCGATATTCCCCTCGCTCGTGCTGGCGACGACCACCACGCGCATCCCCGCCATCACCGCGCTCGCGGGGTTGGTCCCATGCGCCGATGCCGGAATCAAGACGATGTCGCGGGCCGTGTCTCCCCGATCGCGATGGTAGGCGCGAATCACCATCAGGCCCGCGAGCTCGCCCTGTGCGCCTGAATTCGGCTGGAGCGACACGGCGGCCAAACCGGTAATCGCGGCCAGCATCGTTTCGAGCTCGCGGAAGATCTGCAGGTAACCGTCGGCTTGATCGACCGGCGCAAAGGGATGGAGCCGGCTGAATTCGGGCCAGGTGACGGGCAGCATCTCGGAGGCCGCGTTCAGCTTCATCGTGCACGAGCCAAGCGGAATCATCGACGTGTCGAGACCGACGTCCTTGCGCTCCAGACTGCGGATGTAGCGCATCATTTCCGTTTCCGAATGATGCTTGTTGAAGACGGGATGTGTCAGGAACGGTGAAGTCCGTGCCAGCCCCTCAGGATACGGCCGCTCGACACTCGCCGGGCCGCCGGGCGCATGTTCGAGGATCGGCGCCGGCCTCCCCACGCCCGCCGCAAATGCAGAGACGATGGCGTTGATGTCGGCGCGATCGACGGTCTCGTCGAGCGCCACGTGGACGGTGCCGTCGCGCCGGTAGCCAAGATTGATGTTGGTCCTCAGCGCCGCTTTCACGATGCGAGCCACGGCATCGACTCCTCCAGGCACCTCGAAGCGCGGCGTATCGAAGTAGTGCTCGTTCACCTGCTTGACGCCGATTTTCGCCAACTCACGTTCGAGCACCTCGGCGTACTGATGCACGCGCGTGGCGATCCGTTTCAGTCCCGCCGGTCCGTGATACACGGCGTACAAGCCCGCGATGTTCGCGAGCAACGCCTGCGCCGTACAGATATTCGACGTCGCCTTCTCACGCCGGATATGCTGCTCGCGCGTCTGCAGCGCCATCCGATACGCCGTATTGCCGCGGCCGTCGATCGAGACGCCGATGATCCGTCCGGGCGCCTGGCGGATATGCTTCTCGACGGTCGCAAAGAACGCAGCGTGAGGCCCGCCATACCCGAGGGGTACACCCAATCGTTGCGAGTTCCCGTAAACGACATCGGCGCCCATCTCACCGGGAGGGGTCAGCAGCACGCAACTGAGCAGATCGGTGCCGACCGCCACCATGACGCCCGCCTCCCGCGCTCGAGCGATGAAGTTGCGCACATCGTGGACGCGGCCCGCTTCGTCCGGTGTCTGCACCAGCGCACCGAACGTGCGGTCCGTGAATAACGCGGTCCGGAAATCGCCAATCACCAGCTCGATCTTCAATGGTTCCGCCCGCGACCGCAGGACGTCTATGGTCTGGGCAAAGCACGAATCCGCCACGAAGAACTGCCCGGACCCGCTCGCGCGCTCGAGCCGCTTCGCCTGCACCCGGTGCAGCATCGTCATCGCCTCGGCGGCGGCGGTTGCCTCGTCCAGCAACGAGGCATTCGCGACCTCCATGCCCGTGAGGTCGCGCACCATGGTCTGGAAATTGAGGAGCGCCTCGAGACGGCCCTGGGCAATCTCGGCCTGATACGGCGTGTACGGCGTATACCAGCCCGGGTTCTCGAGAACGTTGCGAAGAATCACGCTCGGCGTGATGGTGTCGTAGTAACCAAGACCGATGAACGACCGGAAGACGCGATTGCGCGCGCCGACGCCGCGGAGGTCCCGCAGGAACTCGTACTCGCTCTGGCCATCGGGCAGATCGAGCGGCCGGTTCAAGCGAATCCGTGCCGGAATGGCTTCGTCCATCAGCGCGTCCAGCGACGAGGCACCGACAACGGCCAGCATCTCGTCGCGTTCCGCCTCGTCTGGACCGATATGGCGGGACTGAAATCGTTCGTGATCAAGCATCGTCAGGTGAAGTTCGGCACCCTACTTCAATAGCTCCTGGTATTGAGTGGCATCCAGCAGGGCGCCGGCCTCGGCGGCGTTCGCCAGCTTCACCACGATCATCCAGCTGCCGTGCGGGTCGGCATTGACGGCTTCGGGTTTGTCCTTCAGCGCGGCGTTGACTTCGACAACCTCGCCACCGACCGGCGCATACAGCTCCGAAACCGCCTTCACCGACTCGATGGTCCCAAATGATTGACCCTGTTTCAACGTCGCACCAACTTCCGGCAGCTCGATGTACACAACGTCGCCGAGCTGCTGCTGCGCGTAGTCGGTGATGCCGACCTTGCCGCGGCCGTCCACGAGCTCGATCCACTCGTGATCTTTGGTGTACTTGTAGCCACCGGGATAGCTCATTTTGCTCTCTTGTAAAAAGGCATCGGGACAACGCGTGCGCGGATGCGCCGGCCACGGATATCGACGTCGAACTCGGTCTCGGGTATCGAGTGCTCGGCCGGCAGGTACGCCATGCCGATGGCCTTCTTCAAGTACGGTGTTTGCGTACCGCTGGTGACCCTGCACCCGGGCACGGTCCGCTCGCCAACGTACACCTCGTAGCCCTGACGCGCGATGCCGCGGTCGATCATCTCGAACCCGACAAGCTTCCGCTTCACACCGGCGGCTTTCTGCTCGCGCAATGCGGCGGCGCCGTTGAAATCGTCCTTCTTCCACCCGACGATCCAGCTCAGATCCGCCTCCAGGGCCGTGGTCGTTTCGTCGATGTCGTTGCCGTGCAGCCGCATCGCGGCCTCGAGCCGCAGCGTGTCGCGCGCGCCCAGGCCGCAGGGGATGACCCCGGCGGTGCGGCCGGCCTCGAGGACGGCCTGCCACACCCGTTCGGCCGACTGCGGCGGCACGAACATTTCGAAGCCGTCCTCACCGGTATAACCGGTTCGTGAAATCGTGGCCCGCACACCCGCGACTTCGCCGTGGGCAAACCAGTAATATCTAATGTCCGCAAGATCGACGCCCGTCAACGACTGCAGCGTCTCGCGCGCCTGGGGACCCTGCAGCGCCAGCAGCGTGTACCGCGCGCTCGCGTCGACGGCCACCGCATCCCCGGCCGGTTTGATCTGCTCCGCGATCCAGGCGTAGTCCTTCGGAATATGCGACGCGTTGACCACCAGCAGGAAGTGAGCGGGTGCGAGCCGATACACCAGCAGGTCGTCGATGAAGGTGCCTTGAGGCGTCAACAGCCCGGAGTACTGGGCCTGCCCGACGGCCAGCTTCGATGCGTCGTTGGATGAGATTCGCTGCACCGCGGCGAGGGCATCCTTGCCGGCAATCTCAATCTCTCCCATGTGGCTGACGTCGAACAGCCCGGCCCTCGTTCTTACCGCCAGATGCTCGTTGACGATGCCCGAGTACTCGACGGGCATGTCCCAGCCGCCAAAGGAGACCATCTTCGCTCCCAGGGCGCGGTGGCGGGCGTTCAGCGGCGTCTTCTTGAGTGGAGTGACAGTCGCCTGTTCCATGGGCGCGATCGAGCGCACGAGCCGAAGAGGTAACGGTACTATGCGCCTTCCGGGCCGGTCAACCTCGGACGGGGGCCTGTCAGGTCCGAACGCGTCAGCCCGACGGGTTTCGCTGGCCTGGCACCGTGTCCGGCTGACCGACGCCGCGTTTGACCGCAAAGGCCCAGCCTTCGCTCGATCGCGATTCAGCGAGATTCGGCGTGGCAAGCGCGAAGGCCGCGAAGAAGAACTATCGGATCGTGACGTCGCTCGAGCGCACCCTCGCGGCCGGAGCGTGGGACGAGACGAGGCGACGACGCAACCACGCCGAGTCAACTGAAAGTCGAACTTTTTTCGGGCTTCGTGATCCTGCGTGCATCGACGAGCCGCAGCGTGATCGAATAATCAAGGCATTTCCCTGAGTGGTGAGCGGCGGCATCCTTGCAGTTTCATCGAGCAACATGGCCCAAGTCGAACTGAACGATCGTGAGCCCGGCACCACGCCCGAAATGCGTCGCATCGCCGGCGGCGCGTTGGCGCTCCTTATCACCATTGCCGCGGGGCGCTCCACGCGCCCAGGCGATCAACTTATTCTTCGATGCGAACCGGACGGGCAGCTCTTCGCTGCGCTGGTCCGGACACCGCCGAAGTCTGAACAGCCCTGACGCGATCGGCGCAGGGTCCGGCGGACATGCCCGAGACCGGGGCCGGCGCAACGACCCGAGCGCCGGCGTATCCTGTCCGCTAGAGCGGACATCACGATCGAACGCAGAGGTCCGGCCTTCGCTCGAGGGGCCTTGCAATGAGCTTCGGCCCGGCAAGCGCAAAGGAGGCAAAGAAGAACAGTACTTCTTACCGGCCTTCGCAGAATTTGCGTTCCACGCCGGCACCGACGCGTAGCTCGGACACTCTCCAGCCCGAATTGCGGACGGTCAAATCGACGCTTCGACGTTGGCGGCGACCATCCGCGCGCGGATTTCCATCGTGAACCGTTTGGCGCGGAAGCGAACCGGCAACGCCAGCTCTGGGTCGAAAAAGTCTGAGAAAACGGGCGGGTGGTCGCTCCGCACCGCGCGCAGCCCGCACGACCGCGCCGCCGCCGCCACTCCCGGATCGCCCACCACCGCGGCAAGAATCGCGGCCCCGCCTTTTGGACGGCAGGCGACCGAGGCGTAGGCTCTGTGGTATACGGACCACAATACGAGGTATGGCTCGATCGGGGTCACCGTGATGCAACGGGCCGCCTCGCCGAGGACAAGCCCCATCTTGGCATCGAACACCAGCGCCCATTCCCCGTGCGGTAAATCGACATCCATCGAGTTCGGTGCGTGACGAATGGAAGGCCGTTCTGCTGAAGGCGCCGGACACAAACATTCCAGCGCCCAGTCCGCCGGAGTCTGGAGCCGCTCCGACAGCTACGTGGTGCGGGCCGTCGTGATTTCGAGTTGATGCGCCACCAGCCCAAGCGGATCGACTTTGACGACGCCTCGAACATTTCCGCCGTGGCGTGCCTGATCCTGCAGAAAGTCGGCGACCAGTCGCTGTTCGTCGTCTGTGAACACAAGAGGAGCCGGGGCACGAACGGGCCGCCCGCGTACAGCGTTGACGCGCTCGCGGTACCGCGCCCACAAGACTTCCGCGTCGTGGTCGTTGAGCGGCGGATCGAACTCGCAGTCCTGCTGCAGCAGCGCCAATGCCCTGTCCCGCGTTTTCCATCCGAGCAGCACCACACCGCCGGTTTCGCCGGGCCTCATAGCCGTCATTTCACGTCCACCACGAATGTTG
>QHWF01000961.1 GCA_003222455.1 Acidobacteriota bacterium | reverse complement strand
TTTTCACCGGCCGCGCCTTGGACTTGGCCGCCGGCTTTTTTCCGGCGTTCGGCGATGTCGTGGTTGCGCTGGCCTTTTTCGCGGTGGCCGGCGCCGACTGATGCGAGACGGCCGGCCTGGCGTCGTCGTCATCCGCGGCCGAGGACGCACCCGGCCCGTACAGGTGGCGGTAATCCTCCGCCGTGCCGAGGATCTTCTTCACGTAGCCCTGCGTTTCCGGAAACGGGATGTCGTCGATGAACTCGTCACGATCGATCCCGGGCCGCTCGGACATCCATCGCGCGACGCGATTCGGCCCGGCGTTGTACGTGGCCAGCGCCAGATGAGCGGCTCCGAACTGGCGGATCAGATCGGCGAAGTACGCCGTGCCCATCTTGAGATTGCTGTCCGCCGTCGTCAGCAGGCCGATCGAAAAACGCCTGGTGAGGTGCAGCGACTTCGCGTACTGGCGGCCAGTCGACGGCAGGAGCTGCATCAGACCGTAGGCGTTGGCCGCCGATTTCACGTCGGCGGTAAACGTGGACTCCTGCGCGATCAGCGCGGCCATCATGTACGGATCGAGATCGTGCTCGGCCGAGTAGCGGCGAATCAACGGCCAGTAGTCGACCGGAAAGAGGACCTTCAGGATCGGAGACGGCAGCTTCTCGCCGCCCGCCGCCATGTACTGCGGATACGCCCGCTTGATGGCGTTGATGCCCGCGCGGAGATCACCGCGCCGATTGTGAATCCAGCCGACGGTCGCCTGAATGGCCGGTGAATCGCCCCAGATCTTCTGCGCGTAGCGCAGCTCGTCCAGCGCCTGATCGTACAGGTCGAGCGCGAGCAAGGCGCGGACGGTCGACTCGTTCGGCGGCAGTTTCACAGCGGGCGCAGGTTCGTCGCGGTTGTCGCCCACGGGGGCCGGCGCGCTCGAGGATGGCGCGTCCACGATGAGGCGCCTCTGCGGCGCCGTTCCGCCCAGGCGCTGGACCGCCAGCCGCCCGTAATAGCTATTCAGGTAATCTGTCGCGACCAGCGTGTAGCGCGCTTCGGCGAGCGCGGGCTCCTTCAGCGCGTCGTGCGCGCGAGCCGCCCAGTACAGCCACGACGGCCGATAATCCGATCGGGCAAACCGCGAGGCTGCCGTTTCGAAGACGCGCGCCGTATCGGCATAGTTGGCGTTCTTGTATGCCCACCAGCCGACTTTCCACGAAGCGCGTTCGGCGTAATGTCCGAGCGGGAACTTCTCGAGCATTTCGCGGAAGGTCCGATCCGCCTGTTCGTCGTCGTCCTGCACGAGGTACTGCGTCGCGAGATTGTTGAGCGCTTCTTCAGCCCACGACTGAGTCGTGAACTCGTCGGCCAGCTGTCGAATGATGCGCTGATACTCCGACACGTCGCCCAGCTCCCGCGTGGCCACGGCGTAGAAGAAGAGGGCTTCACCCTGTCGAGAGGCGTTCTCGATGTACGGTCGGACTCCATCGCGCGCGTTGCGCGGACGCTTCAGGAAGTAGTCGCACTCGGCAAGTCGGAGGTTGACCAGCTCGCGCTCGTCACCCTGGGCCAGCGACCGAAGCGGCTCGAATGCCGCGCGTGCCTGCGGGTAGCGTTTCGCACCGAACAATCGCTCCGCCCGGCCGAGCTCCAGCCTGTAGCGGTTAGAGCCGGGAACAAGCGGCGCGATTGGCAGGTTCTCGAGCTCGGCGCCGGCCGCGATGGCAAGATCGCTGAACGGGAATTCGTACACCACGCGCGAGTACGCGTCGGAGGCTTGTTCGCTGTTGCCCGCCGCTTTTGCCGCGCGCGCCAGGCGCATCAGCACATCGTCGGGCGCGGTCAGCTTGGTTTTGACGAGTCGTTCGTAGATGTCGAGTGCCGCGGCGTGATCGCCGAGCGCCTCGTCGCTCTCCGCTTCGCGCAGCGGCGCGGCTTCAGCGAGATAGCCAGTCGGTTCTTTCGAGGCCAGCGCCTGAAACGTGCGCTTCGCGTCGTTCGTCCGGCCGAGGCGCAATTCAGCGAGTCCCTTGTAGTACTCGGCGTAAGGTCCGAGGGGGCTCTGCTGAACGGCCGGTGTCGAGAGAATCGGCAGCGCTCTCGCAAAATCCGCATCGACTTCGAGCTTGACGGCCGTGGCGAGCTCGGCGAGCCCTGCGGGCCGGCCGCTGGTCCTCGGCGGGACCATCCACAGTTTCGAGACGTCTGCCGGCAGACGCGGATGATCGGTGGCTTTGAGCTGAACGTCGGCGGCGTCGGCGCGCTGCGCCTGGGGCAGCGCGGCGCCGTGGCCGAGCAGCGTTGTGGCGAGTGCGACGGCAAAAAGACGTGATCGCATCATGTTTACTTGTTACTTGAACCAGTGTCGCATCGCGGCAGCCAGGCGTGCAACGCGAAGGTGAGGGCTCATGATGTTATCGGCGCCAGCGTGCCCGTACAACACGGCAAAACGCGCAGCGGCGGCGCGAAAGATCTACTAACGTGACCGGTCGTGAGACAGCTCATCACTACGCCAGCCATCCGTGGGCGCCAAGCCCAGATGAGCTCAGCGAGCACCGCCAGGAGCG
>QHWF01000193.1 GCA_003222455.1 Acidobacteriota bacterium | reverse complement strand
CGCATCGAAGTGCTCCTAACAGATAACGGAGGAGACGGAGTGAACGGGATCACACAGAGCCTCAGAGAAACGGAGATCAAGAGTAAAAGTGTTTGTGCAAGATATTGTTTGTCTCCGTTGCTCCGTTCCTCTGTGTGATCCCGTTACCTCCGTCACCTCAGCTATCAACGCCAGATCAGAACACGAACTTGACTCCCAATTGCAGCTGCCGCGACGTCGTCGCCGTGTGGGTGATCTGTGACGCGCCGGGAATCGGCGTCCCGTCGGCATTGAACAGCGCACCGGAGTTCGGCGTCGCGAAATTCGCGCGGTTCAGCAGGTTGAACACTTCAACCCGGAATTGGAGATTCTGCGCACCGATCTTCTGGTTCTTGAAGATGGACAGGTCCACCACGCGCAGATCGGGGCCACGCAGGCTGTTCCGCGGGACCGTGCCGTATTCGCCGGCCGGCGGCAGGACGAATCCGTTCAGGTCGAACCAGTTGTCGGGTGATCCGACGATCGTGTTCTCGCCGTTGCGGCCGGGCGCGAAGTCGGGCTTCTGCAGCGTCCCATCGCTCGAGAGATCCTTCGCATAGTCGAAGCCGATGAGCGGCGTGAATGGAATGCCGCTCGCATAGTTCGCAATCACACCGATCTGCCATCCCTGTGCGAGCTGCGCCGCGGCACCCGAAAGCGATTTGCCGAAGGGGAGCTGATAGACCGCGTTGAAGATGAGCGTGTGGCGGACGTCGTAGCTCGATGGGCCGAGCTCGGCCTGCGGATTCCACCAGTCGGTCGCGCTCCCCGCGCCGTTCTCGAAATCGGATCCGCCGATCTGGCCGCCCGACCACGTGTCCCTGGAACTGCCGTACGTGTACGAACCCTGGAAGAGCAGGCCGTTGAGGAATCGGCGATTCAGGCTCGCGGTCATGCCGTTGTACCAGGAACGGGCGATGTTGATGCGCGTGCGGATGCGGCCCCAGTCCGGATACCGCAGCGCCGCGCCGGGGATCACCTGATAGTGGCCGTCGGCCTGATTCAACCTGACCGGGATGGAATTCGGATCGCCGTAGAACGGCAGATTGTAGCCGCGCGATCCGATGTAGCCGACCTCCGCGATCAGCCCGCGCCCGACCTCGTGCTGGACGCTGGCGTGGTACTGCGTCGTGTACGGCTGCTTCGTGTTGTACTCGATGAACTCGGATCGCTTCTGGACGGCGAGGCCGGTGCCCTGCGCGAGCAGTTGCTGCACGGCGGGGCCGAAGGTCGGCACCGTGCGGATGTCGACGCCGGCGAAGTACGGGTAAATGCGGAACGTCGTGCCGCGATAGAAGGACGTGGTCAACGGCTGATAGAAAAGGCCGGCGCCGGCTTTCACCGACGTGGCGTCCCTGCCGAACGGCTTCCAGGCGACGCCCAGGCGCGGCGCGAAATCCAGCTTCGACGGATTCTTGAAGAAGTCCGATCCAGGTGTGACGCCCAGCGGCCCCGACTGCAAATCGTCGAAGCTCAGGAGCCCGGCCACGCGGTTCTCCAGGTCGTACGGGATGGTGACGAATTCGTAGCGCAGTCCGTAGTTCAGCGTCAGATCGTTTGCAGCCCGCCATTCGTCCTGCGCGAAGAACGCGGCATACGACTGGCGCATGTTGCGCTGAGTGTCGGTGCCGGGCAGGTTGCCGGTGAAGCGGTTCACGCTGCCGCGGAGGAAGTTCTGCAGGTTGGTGAACCGGAATTCGCCGCCCCAGCGCGAGTACGAGAAGCCGTCGAAGTGATAGCGCTGGACGTCACCGCCGAACTTCATCGTGTGCTTCACGGTGCTCATCGTCAGCGTATCGGAGAACTGGAAGAGGGTCTGGTCGTAGTTCACCGGCGTGGTGGCGGTCGATCCCACCCCCGACACGCCCGACTGGATGGTGATCGAGCCGAAGTGCGGATCTTCGGTGAAGAACAGGTTTCTCGGAATGTCGACGGTGGCGATGAAATCGTCGGTTCGCGCCGTGCGGTTGATGGCGCCGCGCGCGACGTTGAGCACGTTGGAACTGAACAGGTGCTGATCCTGCGCGGTGAAGTAGCGCGTATCGGTCGTTGTCGGCTCGACGAAGAGCGGGTGTTCCTGATGCGCCGTCGTGTCCGACCGGTCGCTCGACACGCGGGCGAAGACGGTATCGGTGGCGCCGATCTGCCAGTCGACTTTACCGACCAGGAAATTCTCGTGCGTCGGGTCGATGTCGGTGTGACGCATTTCGGCCGTGCCGTCGCCGAAATCCTTGCCGTCGGGGATCGGGTAGAACAGATCGAGATAGGGCTTCACCAGCGGGTTGATGGCGACGGCGCCGGTCGGCAGCACGCCGTTGTGTGCGGCGGCGGTCGGCAGGCGCGCCAGCCGCGTCAGCGACAGGTTCTGCCGGAGCCCTTCGTAGCTGCCGAAGTAAAACAGCTTGTTCTTCAGGATTGGGCCGCCCGCTGTGTCCCCGAACTGGTTGCGTGTGAAGGGCGGCGTGACCCCGCCCGGATCGAAGAAGTTCGGTGCGTCGAACTTGCTGTCGCGGAGGAACTCGAACACCGCCCCGTGCACCGTGTTCGAGCCCGATTTCGTGACCGCACTGATCACGCCGCCGGCGGCGCGGCCGAATTCGGCGGAGTAGTCGTGCGTCTGCACGCTGAACTCTTTCACGGCGTCCACCCCGAGCAGGACGCCGGCCATGCTCGACGGCGCCTTGTCGGAGATATCCGAAATGTTCGTGCCTTCGAGCAGGTAGCCGGTCATCTCGGGACGGGCGCCGCCAATCGAGACCTGCGTGTTTCCGAATCCTCCGGTGAAATCGCGCGCCGTGGCGCGGCTCACCGTCACACCCGGCTGCAGCGTCGCCAGCTGCATGAAGCTGCGGCCGTTCAGCGGCAATTCGGCAATCTGCGTCGTCGTGACCACGCCGCCGGCCACCGCACTGCTCAATTCGACGTTGGTGGCGGCGCCCTGAACCGTGACCTGCTCGGTGAGTGTGCCCACCTTGAGACTGAAATCGGCCGCCACGTCGCGACCGATTTCGACGGTGAGGTTGTCGCGTCTGGCGGTCGTGAAGCCCTGGAGCTCGGCGGTGGCCGTGTAGATCCCCGGCGCCAGATTCAACGCGCGAAAACCGCCGCGCGCATCCGTGGTCAGGGCTCGCATGGCGCCGGTTTCGACGTTCCGGACCTGGACCGTCACGCCCGGCAGAACAGCCTTGGACTCGTCGGTGACCGTGCCGGAAATCGTGCCGGTCGTTGCCTGCGCGTGAGCCGCGGCCGGAGCGATGACCACCATGGCACCCAGCCAGACGCCCAGGAGCACCCGGTTCCATGCCCGCATCGCATCCTCCCTTTGGTCCTACCATTTGCTGGGCGTAGGGTGTATGGTTTTGACCGGTCAGTCAAGAACGAACTGGCGCGGACGAGTGCGTTTAACGAAGCTCCGCCTCAAACCGACAAGTGCAGTGTTGAGGCGGATCTTCGTTAATAGATCCGCGGCCGCAGAGCGGCCGCGGCTAAGCCGTGGTTGCACGGCAAAATGACAGTCTCGTATACATTCACGCCGTGCAAGCACGGCTAGCGCACGTCCATACAGGGAATCGGATCATAATCAGTCGTCATGATGACTGCGCTCCGACCGCTCGGTGCCGCCGCCATGGCTGTTGTGCTGCTCGCCGGAGTGGCGGCGCTCTCGTATGCGCGGGTGACGCGTCCGGTTGCGGACGCGGATGCCGCGCTGGCTGACGGCCGGTTCGAACAAGCCCTCGTCAGCTACGCCGAAGCTGAAGCGCGCTTCAATCGCTATGCGCCGGTCCGACAGATCTTCGCGTCCGACTACAGTCATGTCATGGCGAATCAGCTGTGGCTGCTGTACCGGCTGGCGCGGTACGACGAGCTGATCGACAAGGCGCAGGCGGCGCCCGAACCGGCGGCGCCGCATTTCTGGTCCGGATGTGCCTTCTTCGAGAAGGGCCGGGCCGAGGAGAAGGCCGACGCGCGCCTGGCGTGGTTCACTCGCGCCGAGGACGAATTGCGGCACGCGATTGAAGCGACGCCCGCCGACTGGGACACGAAGTACGATTTCGAGCTCGTGACGCGGCTCGCCGCCGCGCTGCGCCAACAACCGCAGACGCCGCCCAGGCAATTGATGCAGCTCCTGCGGCCGCAACCCAGGCCGGGCGCCAAACCGGTCAAACGCGTCGGATGAGATTTCTTCGTCCCGATTTGCTGCGGTGGTGGCTCGTGATTCCGGTCATCGTCGCGAGCTGGGCGATCGACTGGCGCGTCGTGCGCGAGTGGCGACTCCGGTCGCCAGTGGCCGCCCGCTTCGCGCCGCTGTCACGACGATCGTCAGGACGCCGCCAGGCCGCCAGGCTGCTGGCGTCGGTGGCGACAGCCGGCGCGCTCGTGTTCGCATTGATGCGCCCGCAGATCCTCCTGGTCCGTCGCGTTCCCGACTACGAGCGCCAGGATCTGATCGTGCTGCTGGATCGATCGGTCTCGATGCGGGCGCGCGACGTCGCGCCCTCGCGCTTCGCCCGCGCCACGCTCGAACTGCGGAACTTCCTTCGTCAGAAGCCTGACGGGATCGGACGCGTGGGCCTCGTCGGCTTCGCCGACAGCTCGGTCGTGCTCTCGTACCTCACCGGCGATGTCGAGAACATCCTCTTCTATCTTGACTGGCTCGACGGGCCGTCCGCGTCCGCGTCGGCGATGTTCGGCACCAATATCGGCGCGGCGCTCAGAAGCGCGCTCGACGTCGCCAGAAAAGACGACCGCCCGACGCGCAAGCGGTTTCTCATCGTGTCCGACGGCGAAGACTATGGATCCGAGCTCAGCGCGGCGATGGTCGCGATCCGGGCCGAAGGGCACCACGTCGATTGCATCGGCATCGGCTCGGAAGCGGCCGTGCCGATTCCCCTGACGGCTGGAAGAACAGACGATGTGTATCTGCGAGACGACTCAGGGCGACGGGTGACGACCAGGTTCGAGGAGGCCACGCTGCGGGATATCGCGGCAGCCACAGGCGGCCGGTTCGTGCGATCGACGTCCGGCACCGAGCTCGCCCGTGCACTCGCCGACACCGGCCGCGGCGACCGCCGGCTGCTCGGATGGCGCGAAAGCCAGGAGTACCGTGATCTGTATCCGGTTGGTCTCGGCATGGCGGCCGCGGCGGGCGCGGCGCTCTGGCTTCTGCTATGAGCCTCCCCAACACAGCCGCACTGTCGAACGTGCCGAACGAGCTTGCGGTTGAACACGCCGCAGGCCTGATCGCGGCGCTGGAATCCGAAATCGGCAAGGTCATCGTCGGCCAGCACGTGCTCGTCCGCCGGCTGCTCACCGGCCTGTTCGCGGCCATTCCGTATGCGACGACGCGCAGCGACGCGCGCGAAGGATGCGGCCACATCCTGCTCGAGGGTGTGCCGGGCGTGGCCAAAACGCTGACCGCGACGACGCTCGCGCATGCGATCTCCGCACGCTTTCAACGCATTCAGCTGACGCCCGATTTGCTGCCGGCCGACATCCTGGGGACGCGCATCTACGATGCGAGGACGGCGACGTTCCGCATCGAGCAGGGACCCATCTTCACGAACATTCTCCTGGCCGACGAGATCAACCGCGCCACGCCGAAGACGCAGAGTGCGCTGCTCGAAGCGATGCAGGAGCGTCAGGTGACCCTGGCCGATACGACCTTTCCACTCGACGATCCCTTCTGGGTGCTGGCCACGCAGAACCCGGTGGAACAGGAGGGTGTCTACACGCTGCCGGAAGCGCAGCTCGATCGGTTTTCCATGATGCTTCGCGTCGCCTATCCGAGCGCGGCCGAAGAAGTCGAGATGCTGCACGCGCGGCTCACCGATCAGACGATCGTACCGCGCGTGTCGCCGGCCGACGTCGCGCGGCTGCGGGGCTTCATCCGCGACATCGTCCATGTGGACGGGAAAATCCTGGAGTATATCGTCCGCATCGGACGCGCGACCCGTGCGCCGGCCGACGTCGGCCGCCCGGACCTGAGCGAGCTCATCGTGCTCGGCGTCTCGCCGCGATCGTATCAACACGTGCTCGCGCTCGCGCGCGTCACTGCGTTCCTGCACGGGCGCACGTATGTGCTGCCACAGGACGTGAAGGAAATCTACGCCGACACGGCCCGGCACCGGCTGGCGCGCTCGATTCGGGCGCAGGCCGAGAACATCGGAGCCGATCACATCCTGCAGGAACTGCTCCTGGTGGTGCCGATTCCATGATTCCCGAGCACGTGATGCGGGAGCTGCGCTACATCGAGGTGTACACGGCGAAGCGGATCCGCAATCTGCGGGTCGGCGCGTATACCAGCCCGCAGCGCGGACCGGGATTCGATTTCGACCAGCATCACGCCTATCGAGAAGGCGACGATGTGCGGCGGATCGAC
>QHWF01000192.1 GCA_003222455.1 Acidobacteriota bacterium | reverse complement strand
AGATAGCCGTGCTCGGGTGCAAGCGTCCGAAAGACCGGCTCGAGCCGTTGACAGACGTCGGTCTCGCCGCCGACCATCAGGCAATATCCTTCCGAGAGGCCCCAGATACCGCCGCTCGTTCCGGCGTCGACATAGTGAATCTTCCGGTCCGCCAGCATTGCGGCGCGCCGGACATCGTCATGAAAGTTCGTGTTGCCGCCGTCGATGATCACGTCTCCAGGCGAGAGGACGTTCGCAAGCGCCGCGACAGTCGATTCGGTCGGATCGCCGGCCGGCACCATGATCCAGATCGCCCGTGGCGCGGAAAGCGCCGACACCAGCGTCTCGAGCGAGGCGGTGCCTTGTGCGCCCACACCTTCAGCGCGGCCGACTGTCTCGGGACTGCGGTCGAACGCGACAACCTGATGCCCGCCGCGGGCGAGCCGCGTCACCATGTTCAAGCCCATCCGACCGAGACCAATGAATCCAAGTTGCATGACACCCACCAAAAATGCAACCACGAAGATCACGAAGACACGAAGATCACGAAGAAGACACCAGGAATGTACCTGAGGGCTTGCTTCGTGGTTTCGTGTCACTCAGACGCATTCCTAGCTCTGTTCCAATAGCACGTCCGTCAGCTTCTGGAGCAGCGCATGATTCCGACGATCGGAGATGGGCGTGCACGGCGCGGCGGCCGGCGGCATCGAGCGCCGCGAAATCGCCCATCGCCTGCGCCAGCTCCAGCGTGCCGAGCACGCGTATCGATCACATCGAGCATCTCGATAGAATACTCAGGTGCGGGCTGAAATTCACCGCCGGGTCGTGGAGCGCAGGCCTTCGGGGCTTGTGAATGAATCACTCACGAGAGGTTTTTTCACAAGCCCTTTGGGCCTGCCAGGCCGGCGGCGGACCACCCGGAAGGGCGGCACTACCTATGGCACGTGGGTTCGAGAGCAAAGACGTCGAGTATCAGCAGGCCGAAGCTGAGCGCGCCAAAAATCTGGGACCTGAGCTCAGTGTTGACGAACGCAACGCCCAGGCGAAGCGCCGCACCATCGAGCTCGCGCTCGCCCGGGCGACCGCCGATCTCGCGTCCGCGCGATCGCCGGCGCACCGTGAAATGCTGCAGCAGGCCATCGCCACGCTGGAAGCGCAATTGAATGGGTAGGCGAACCCCACGATCGAACGCAGAGGACGCAAAGGACGCAAAGAAAGACCGTATTTTCTCTGCGGCCTTCGCGGCCTTTGCGTTCCAGCGAGAATAGAGTATGACGGCCCGGCCGCGCGCTTTTGCTCCGCTTCTCGCCGCCTCGATCCTCGTGTTCGTCTCTGGCTGTACCCCGCACGAAGAGCGGGGTGACGAGTCGCGGCCGGCCTCACGCGCGGCGGCCGGAGCGGAACGATCGCCGAAACAGGGGACCGGCGATCGAACGAAGCGCGGATCCTCCCGCGGCGACGCCCCTCGGATTGTGATTCTCGGCGACAGCCTGACCGCGGGCCTCGGGCTGCCGGTTGAGCAGTCGTACCCGTCCCTGCTCCAGCAGCGTCTCAACACAGAAGGTCTGGACTTCGAGGTCGTCAATGCCGGCGTGTCGGGCGACACGTCCGCGGGCGGGCTGTCGCGCCTCGACTGGGCGCTCGAGGGCAACGTCAAAGTGCTGATTGTCGCCCTTGGAGGAAACGACGGGCTGCGGGGTCTGCCGGTCGAGCAATTGAAAGCGAACCTGGCGCAGATTGTCGAAACCGCGCAATCGCGAGGCATCCGCGTGATTCTCGCCGGGATGGAAGCCCCGCCGAACTATGGCCGCGATTACATCGTCGCATTCCATAAGGTGTATCCCGCACTCGCCAGGCAGTACAACGTGCCGTTCGTGCCCTTTCTGCTCCAGGATGTCGCCGGCAGCCAGACGCTGAACCAGGCCGACGGCATCCATCCGACGGCCGAAGGCGCCCGCGTCGTGGCGGATCACGTGTGGGCCGTGCTGAAGCCGGCGCTCAGATGATCCAGTTGCGCGAGGTGTCGAAAACCGTGACGAGCGGCACCGAACCGCTCACGATCCTGCACCCGTTGACGCTCGAGATCCCGCGGGGGCAATTCGTCGCGATCGTCGGACCATCGGGAAGCGGCAAATCAACCCTGCTCGGGCTCATCGCGGGGCTCGACGCGCCCACGAGCGGGGACGTGCTGATCGACGGCGTCAACATCACCAGATTGAGCGAAGACGCGCTGGCGAAGCTGCGGGGAGAGAAAGTCGGATTCGTGTTTCAGTTCTTCCACCTGATTCCGTCGCTGACCGCGCACGAAAACGTCTCGGTACCGATGGAAATTGCGGGCGCGGCCGATCCGCGAGGGCGGGCGCAGACGCTGCTCGACGAGGTGGGCCTGACCGGCCGCGCGCACCACTATCCGTCGCAACTCTCGGGCGGCGAACAGCAGCGCGTCGCGCTGGCCCGCGCGCTCGCGAACGATCCGCCCATCGTGCTCGCCGACGAGCCAACGGGTAATCTCGACAGCACCAACGGGCGCCACATCCTGGGGCTCTTGCGCAACATCCATCAATCGCGCGGCACCACGATCGTGCTCGTGACCCACGACACCGAGCTGGCGGCGATCGCCGATGAGCGTCTGATGCTGCGCGACGGCCGCGTCGTGGAGCGGATGGCATGATGTTCGTCCTGCGGATGGCGGTGCGGGAAACACGCGCATCCTGGCGCCGCCTGCTGTTCTTCTTCGTGTGCATCGCCATCGGCGTGGCCGCGATCGTCGCTCTCCGATCGTTCATCCAGAGTGTCCGCGAGGTGATCGGCGGCGAGGCGAAATCGCTGATCGCGGCCGACGTGCTCATCGGCAGCAACCGCGAATGGCCCGAGGCTGCGCGCGCGGTCATCGATCGGCGCCTGGCCGAAGCGGGCGCGTCGGCGCGGACCGAAACCGTCGAAACGCCCACGATGGTCCGGCCCGCCGATCTCACGAAGCGGGTGGCGAAGATGGCGGAATTACGCGCCGTTCAATCCGCCTTCCCGTTGTATGGCGCCATTACGCTGCAGGGCGGTCTGCACTATGCGCACGCGCTGCTCCAGAACCATGGGGCGCTCGTCCGCCCTGAACTGCTGACGATCCTCGGCGTGCAGGTCGGCGACCAGATCGCGATTGGTCAGGCCACCTTCACGATTCGCGGCGTGATTGCCAGCGAGCCCGGACGACGGATCGGCGGTTTCGGGCTCGGGCCCCGGGTCCTCATCGACTTCGCCGATGTGCCGGCGACGGGTCTGCTGGGATTTGGCAGCCGTGCCGATCGGCGGCTGCACGTGAAGGTGCCGGACGATCGCGTCGGGCCGCTCGTGACCACGCTTCGTCGTGAACTGCGCGATGAGTTCATCTACGCGCGATCGTACCGATCGACCGAGGATCAGATCGGCCGCGACTTCGATCGCGCGGAGGACTACCTCAGCCTGGTCGGCCTCGTCATCGTGATCCTCGGGGGCATCGCCATCTCGAGCGTCACCCGCGTGTTCATCCTGCAGAAGATTCGCAGCATCGCCGTGCTCAAATGCGTCGGGGCGCGGAACGTCCAGATCATTGCGGTGTACGTGCTCCAGGTCGTGGCGCTTGGCCTGGCCGGCAGCCTGCTTGGTGTGGCGATCGCCAGGGCCGCCATTGCCGCGATCCCGATCGCGCTCGGACCCGCGTCCACGTCGCTGCTGGCACAGGCCCGTTACGGCGTCAGCTGGAGCGCGGCGGGGCAGGGGATTGCGATTGGCGTCCTGGTGTCGGTGCTGTTCGCGGTCGTCCCCCTGCTGCAGGTTCGGTTCATCAAGCCGTCGCTGTTACTGCGCGACGAAACGAAGAGCGCGCGTCGCGACTGGCTGGGCATCGCGACCATCGGGGTGGTGGCCGCGGCGCTCGTCGCGATTACCGCCTGGCAGGCTTCGTCGTTGAAGATCGGGCTGGTCGTGTGCGCGGGATTCTGCGGCCTGGCAGTCGTCCTGCACCTTGCCGGCCGCGCCCTGATCGCGCTGCTGACGCCGCTGGCCAGCGCGCGATCCTTCCCGTTGCGGCACGCCGTCCTGCATTTGTCGCGTCCCGGCAACCAGACACGCGTCGTCCTGCTCGCCGTCGGCCTCGGCGCCTTCTTCATTGTCGGCATCCGGTCGCTGCAGGGGAGCCTGCTGGACGAATTCTCGATCCAGACCTCGGCCGATTCGCCCGACATGTTCCTGCTCGACGTGCAGCGGGGCCAGCGGGAAGGCGTCAGCGCGTTCTTGAGCGATCCGGCGCACGGCACGGGCGATTTCCGCTTGATTCCGGTGCTGAGAGCGCGCGTCGTCGCAGTGTCTGGCCGGGAGACCAACCTGACCAATGCCGAAGAAGTGCGCGAGCGGCGGGGATCGCTCGGGCGCGAGTTCACCATCACGTATCGCGATCATCTCGAGTCGAACGAGCGGATCGTGGACGGGGCGTTCTGGAGCTCGCCCGCGACCGAGCCCGAAGTGTCGGTGGAGCTCGGCATTGCCGAGCGCGCGCGGCTCCACGTGGGCGACACGATGCGCTTCGACGTCCTTGGACGAAGCATCAGTCCGCGCGTCACCAGCATCCGCAACGTCGAGTGGAGGGAGTCGCGGAGCGGCGGCTTCGTGTTCGTGTTCCGGCCGGGACCGCTCGATCAGGCGCCACAGACGTACGTGGCGCCGCTCAAGGGACCACGCGATCCGGCGGGCCGCGCGAGTTTTCAACACGATCTTGTCGAACGGTTCCCCAACGTCTCGGTGATCGACTTTCATGAAGTGCTCGAGACGCTTCGCGACGTGATGGGGAAGATCACGCTGGCCATCAGCGTGGTGGGCGGTCTGGTCCTGTTCAGCGGCGGCCTCATTCTGATTGGCGCCGTGGCGATGACGAAATTCCAGCGCGTGTACGAAGCGGCCGTATTCAAGACGCTTGGCGCCAATACGCGCACCATCGGGCAGATGCTGCTGTTCGAGTATGGCGTGCTCGGGTCGCTTGCCGGGGTGATCGGATCGGCCGGCGCCGTCGCGCTGACCTGGGGCGTCAGCACATACGCACTCGACATCCCCTGGCGCATTGTCGCGAGCGAGCACGTGGCGGGCGTATTCCTGACCGCACTCCTCGTCGCGATCATCGGCGTCGCCGCCAGCCTTGACGTGCTCCGTCACAAGCCGCTGGCGACGCTGCGCGCGGAATAAGGCGACCTGAGGCGCGACGGCCGACACACGGCTCATCACGAAGCCACGAAGGGGCAAAGAGACACGACGCGCATGTTGTCCAAGTTTCTTCGTGAACTTCGTGTTTCTTCGTGACTTCGTGAGAAGACGTAGACGTGTCTGCCTTACTCGAACATCGATCCAGCTCGCCGCCTCGCCCAGGTCGTGTTAGAGGTGTTATACTGTTTGGTTACACAGTACCCAGGAGTTCGAAAAGGCGATGGACCAGCAGACTTACAAGGTTGCGCTTCTCAAGAAACGAACTGAAATCCTCGGCACAGGCGGAATCAAGCCGTTGCAGGCCTCGATGGAGACCAACACCCGGCAGGGCGACATGGCGGATCAGGCAAGCGGGAACAACGAAGTGCATATTCAGCTGAAGCTGAAGCAGACCGACGCGAAGATCCTTCAAGCGATTGAAGAAGCGTTGTTGCGACTCGACAAGGGCACCTACGGCATCTGTCGCGATTGCGGCGAGCCGATCGCGCCGGCGCGGCTGAACGCGATTCCCTGGACCCGCGTGTGCATTACGTGCAAGGAAAAGCAGAATTCGTGACCGATTTGCTGTCACTGCTCCACGAGCTCTACCGCGACAAGTTGACGTTGCTGCAGCGGCACGAAGCGGCGGCCCGCCACATCGGTCAATACGACATCAACAACACGTACCAATACATCATCAATCGCGAAGACGTGCAACTGTCGTGGATCGCCACGGCGATTACCGAGCTGGACGGAACGGTCCCCGAGTCGGCTGAGGCGGAACGAACCGTCGCTGGAAACGGGGCCGCCGCCGCGCATGCGGTCATCGAGGAGGATGTGCGCGAAACGCAGGCGTTCGTCGATCGCTGGCGGCCGCGCGTGGACGGGATGTCGAATGCCCGCCATGCGAAGATGCTGCAGGTGATTCTCGGCGAGGCGCTGGAACAGAAGCGCTTTTTCGAACAGGCGCTGGCCGGCCGGACCGACCTGCTCGGCCGGCGGGCCGACGTGCTGGGTCCTTCACACGGCGAGGTGCTGCCGACGCGCTGGATCGAGTAAGTCATTCTGGTGATCGGGTGACGGCAGCGATCGCGCTGGGCAGCAATCTTGGCGACCGGCGCGCACATCTCGATTTCGCGATCTCGAAGCTCGGACGCCTCCTCGCGGATCTGAAGGCTTCGCGATACTACGAAACCGATCCGTTCGGCGTTTCCGTGGCTCAGCCCCGTTTTCTCAATGCCGCCGCAGTGGGCGACGCCGCGATCACGCCGCGCGAATTGCTCGACGCACTGCTGGCGATTGAGCATGCGCGCGACCGTCAGCGGCCGCATGTCAATGCGCCGCGGACGCTCGATCTCGATCTCGTGCTGTTTGGCGATGCGGTGATCGACGAGCCTGGCCTGGTTGTTCCCCACCCGAGGTTCCGGGAGCGCCGGTTCGTGCTGGA
>QHWF01000191.1 GCA_003222455.1 Acidobacteriota bacterium | reverse complement strand
GTGTTGCACGGTTCCCGTGAAACGGAGGTCCACTTCATACAGAGGTTTACGCGAGCCGTGTCCCATTCGATTTACAACGTCTATTTATGGCGCAGAATACGGTCGAAGGTCGGAGCGATGGAGCGCGCGCGCATCGCTCGTGACTTGCATGATGGGGTGCTTCAATCCCTGGTGGGGCTGGAGCTTCAGATCGGTCACCATCAGGAACTCATGAGCGGGCAGGACCGTCCCACCATGCGTGAGATCTACGTGTTCCTTCAAAACGAGATTCGCAATCTTCGGGAACTGGTGACTCGGCTACGCTCGGTGGATCTGCGGCCGGGTGAGATGGTGCCTTTCCTGGTCGATGTGGTGGAACGATTCGGCCTCGACACGGGTATTGCGTCACGGTTTGTCTGCGACAGCGAAGACATCATCCTTCGTCCGAGGGTTTCGAGTGAGATTACCGCGATTGTTCAAGAGGCTCTTGCGAATGTGAGGAAACATAGCGGTGCCCGCAATGTGCTGGTGCGCTTTGCATGCTCAGCGGGTGTATGGACTCTCTTTATCGAAGATGATGGGTGCGGCTTCGATTTCGACGGCAAACTGTCGCTCACCGATCTCGACGAGACCCGCAAGGGGCCGGTCATTATTAAAGAGCGTGTTCGGCTGCTCAAAGGGGAACTTGTCATCGAGTCCACACCCGGAGCGGGATCGCGCCTCATTATCTCCGCCCCCATCCGCCCGTGTGACACGTGAAGCCAAGATTATGCCGCCAAAAGTATCGAATGCTCCTTCCGGCTTCGACAAGCAAGCGGGTCGCGCTGAAAAACTCGAATCGAGCAACTGTAGCGGCGCTCTATGAGCGCCGGTTTTCCCTGGAATCAAGGCAATACCGGCGGTCATAGACCGCCGCTGCAACGCATTCGTCACCTTGTAGCTTCGGCACTGGACGAACTACCCGCCTTCTTGGGTCTATTCGGCGGCATCGCGTTGCCGGTGGCCGCATACCTTCTTCGCAAACGAAGTCCTTCGATGACGTTCTGGCTGGCGTGGTTCGTAATCTTTATCTATCCCTTTTCGAACCTTATTATTCAGATCGGTGCGGTGATGGCTGAGCGGTTCGTTTATATCGCGTCGGCTGGAATTGCAGCATCCATTGGGATTTTTGTCGATCGAGCCACGATGCACAAGTCACGCGTGTCGCGCGTGCTGGTGTTGCTGGGTGTATTGGCGCTCGTGATCTTTTATGCGCGGGGCACCGTTGCCCGGAATCGGGATTGGTCTGATGTCGAACGGTTCTGGCGGGCAGAAGTCGATCAGGCGAGGAGCGAAAAGGCCTACAACGACCTTGCTAATGTGCTGTGGGACCGGGCGCGTCCAACCAAGGACGAACGCCTCATGGATGAGTCTGATGCTCTCCTCCGCGAGGGCTTGGCCGTTGCCCCGCGTCGACCGGGGCAATATACAAACGACCGCGCCATTCTTTCGCTCAATTACGCGCACCACCTCAGGGATCGGGGCCACGTTGAAGAGTCACTGCAGTACTTCGACCTCGCGGTCCGCATATTGGAAAGCATGCCGGAGATGAAGCAGGTGCTTCCGAGCGCCTCGTTTTACGCGCTTTATGGTGACGCGCTGCTCGGGGTGGGCAAACCCGTTGAGGCGGAGTCCTACTTAAGGAAAGCGCTGGCTGAAGACGCGGCGTCCGTTGCGGCACGTACAAGGCTGGCGGAATCCCTCGCAAAGCAGGGAAAAACCAGAGACGCAGTGGACGAGATTCGGCGAATTCTCGCCGTCAATCCCCACGCGGAGGGCGTGTACGAACTACTCGGTAAGACACTGGCCGATTTCGCCGCCGGTACAGATTCAGCGCCTGCTGTGCTTGCTGAGATGCGCGAGAAGACAGCTTCCTACTCCGATAGCTATGCGTACCTCGTTATGAACAACGCCGATGCGCTGCGGGAAAAGGGCCGTCTGAGGGAAGCCGTTGACGTCTACCAATCGCTCGTAACCCATGTGGACAGCTTTCCGGTGTTCGCGCAGATTGAAGCGCCGGGGGTCTACATTAACATGGGTGCTGCAGTCGAATCACTCGGGCAATTGGACGCAGCCTTAAGCTGGTACCGTAAGGCCCTGGAACTGAAGCCGAAGTGGGCGATACCCACGAACAACCTTGGGAATCTTTACAAGAAACAGGGAAATATCCCCGAAGCAATCAAGTGGTATCGCGAGGCGGTTGCGCTGGACCCCTCTTTCGCCATGAGCTATCTCAATCTCGGCATCACGTTGCTCGATTCCGGTTCATGCCCGGACGAGCCGCGCAGGCTATTAACAGATATGGCCAGGCTTACGGACGATACCGCCGACAATTCCTTTTACCGCGGATTTCTTGCCGCCCTATGGGTGATTCGCATGGGCTGAACGGCTCTTCCGCCACGCACTCGCGCTGCGACCAACACACAGCCGCGCGAAGCAGGCTCTGGACGAAATTACGCGCTGACAGCGTCACTTCGCCAGATGGTAGGTCTTTCGGGAACGGATCGACGTATCCGGGCCACCTCTGCAGCCAGCTCAAACGCGTTTTGCGAAGGATTGAAGATCTCCGCCTGGTTTACAGCCCGGTTTCGGAATCGTGCCGCCGGCGATCAGCACCTCATCGTGGCCTGCAGGCCGAATGGCGAGGTGATTCTGCCGCGGGGCAGCAAGAGATCCCGCAGGCAGGATATCTCCGGTCGCCGCATCGTACAGCTCCGCCGATGCGAGTTCCTGCCGTCCATCAGTCCCACCGATGATTAATACTTTCCCACCTGGCAAGCGTAGTGGCCGTGAAGTTGGCGTGCGGTGACGACAGGCGGCCGCCGGAAAACACGCCCTGTTCCGGGTCAAAGATATCGATCGAATCCAGGACGCGCTTTCCCTCAAACCCGCCTGCGATGATCACGCGGCCATCATCGAGCAGCGCGAGGGCATGCCCCGTGCGCGGCGGAGAGAGAGTTCACGCGGCCTGGGTGAAGCGGCCTGCGGCAGGATGGTAGACTTCCAGCGTGTTCGCGGTCGTGCCGGATACTTCACCACCGACGATAAGGGCTTTTCCGCCTTTCAGCAGCACTGCGGCGGCCTTTTCACGCAACGTGAGCATGGAACCGGTCGGGACCCAGCTATTCGTGTCCGGATGGAAGATTTCGGCTGCATTCGTCGGGTCGGGCCGTCTTTTCCTGCATATCGCCTCCTGCAACCAGCACCGTTCCGTCTTCCAGCGCCACGAAGACGTGGTTCGTGCGCGGCGTGAGCATCCGAGCGGCGGATGTCACCGTTCCATCTCTTTCGAAGTATTCCGCTGTGGCCAAGGGTCCCGATACAGCCACGCCGACGGGTGATCAACGACCGTCCGTCGGGAGCACTGCAGAGCAGGAACCACCGAGGGACCGGCCGCGGAGACGTGAAGTCTAGAGTCGCTAGATTTCCGCTGCGTGCCGACTTGCGGAACGAATGCCGAAGTCAAGATGAACAGGAAAATGAGGGGCGTTATCGTGCCTAACGATGCCGCTGGAAGATCCCGATAGCGAGATTTGAAGTTTCGGGCGCGTCCGGCCAAGCGAGTCATGAACCTGCGCGAACACGGAACATACGAGAGCCAAATTGAGTAGAAAAAGAGACAGACGGGTCCCATTTTTGGAACCCGTCTGCTGAGTGTAATCACGTTCACTTCGGCGCTAGGAAAAACCTGTGAACTAGTTCCCGAGCACGCCTCCCATATTGTTCAACTGTTGTTTCATCTGGGGCTGCGTGCCGTTCCAGCCTGCGGCGATCCACACGTTTCCAGACTTAGATTGCACCTGGAGCTGGATGCCGCCGTATTGAAAGGCCGTGTTGTTGTAGGTGACGCCGGTATTCACGGTAGTCATCTGGAAGGTGGCACCGCCATCAACAGACACCGAACCTCCGCCGGTCACATCGATTACCGACGCCTTGCCTGTAAAGTTGTAAACGCCAGGAACCGGCGCTGTTAGGCCGGAGATCGAGTTGCTCTGAATGAGGTACGTGTGGAGCACTGTATCCACGGAACCATCGGGCTTGTTGTACGTGTTGAGGTAGACAACTACCTTGCCCTGCAGGTTGGTGAAGCTCTTGTTGTATGTGACCCCGGCCTGAACCTTCAAGTAGTTATTCGTACCGGAAGGAATTGCGGAAGCAGACCCGCCCGCACCGGTTGCCAGGTAACCGGCTGCGTAGTACGAGGCATTCAGGTCGACGACCCCGTCTCCGAGAATGCTAGCGGCCTTCCCTGGCTCGGCCACCGTGACGAGCTGGTCGTAGGCCGGGTTGTTGAGGCTGTAATTGCCGTTGTTCGGGCTCCCTCCCACGATAACTGCGATGTCGAACTGGGTGTAGGTCGAGTTACCCGTGCTGAGCTGTACGATCGCGGAGGCAGTGCCCACGTTCGGAACAGTGGGTGATACCAGCCCGACTGGCAGATTCGTCGCGCTCGGAATGGGCGTGTACGACGACGACCCTGGCGCACGCATGGCGAAGGTGACTTTGGAGGTCCTGATGTCACCGCAGTCCGAGTTCGTGAGGGTCGTGCTGAGCGTCACGCTCGCCGTGTTGTTCGTCGAGCTGGAGGTCCACACAAGTAGCGGACCGGTATACAACGACTGGCCCGCAAGCGGACCGATCAACGGCGACTGCGTGATGGTGTAAGGGCCGCTGGTATTCGACGGCGCGGTCGTCGCGCCACCGCCATAAGCTGCGCTGACAGTATAGCCGCCCACACTCTGAGTCACGTTCGCCGTCACCTTGGCGGTTCCGGTTGAATCCGTAACAGCCGTAAAGGTCTGCACTCCTAGCGTAAAGGTGATCGTCGCGCCACCGACTGGTAAGCCGTTGATAGCGTCAACGAGGACCGCCGACAGATTCACCGCCGTGCATGTGCCATAAGGCGAATTGGTCGCGCCCGTGTAGGTCAGCATGGTCGTATCCGCGTTCACCACCAGCATACCGTTGTTATAAGTGATGTTGTAGTTGGTCAGACCTGTACCCGCCGCATTGCTCGGGGTGATGAGGTACGACCCGACAGGCGATCCCGCCGGGTAGCCTGAACTGCTCAACGTCACGCTCGCCACGCTGTCCAAGCCCTTCAAGCCGCTGACTGTGAACTGACCGGCCGACAAGTTACCGTTCGGCGTAAACGTCTGAGAGTAGAACTTGCTCTGGTTTGTGGCGGTGATTGTCAGCGTGGCCTTCTGAATCACGAAGTTCCCCGCCGACAGGGAGGTCAGCGTGTTGTAGTCGGTCGTGTCGGTCGGCACGAAATTCGCCGTCACCGCGTACGTCCCCGGAGTCGTCTGCGTCGCCGCTCCGCCCGTCAGTACACTCGCCACCGTGCCCAGCACTGAACTCGCGCTGATTGTCACGGTCGCCGCCTGCCCCGATCCGTTATACGTCTGGGGCGAGTTGGTCACCGCCAGCGTTGCCGTCGGCGTCGCCTTGTTAATCACGAAATTCCCGGCCGACAGACTGGTCAGCGTGTTGTAGTTGGTCGTGTCGGTCGGCACGAAATTCGCCGTCACCGCATAAGTTCCCGCGGTCGTCTGCGTCGCCGCTCCGCTCGTCAGGACGTTCGCCACCGTGCCCGGCACTGAACTCGCGCTGAGCGTCACGGTCGCCGCCTGCCCCGATCCGTTATACGTCTGGGGCGAGTTGGTCACCGCCAGCGTTGCCGTCGGCGTCGCCTTGTTAATCACGAAATTCCCGGCCGACAGACTGGTCAGCGTGTTGTAGTTGGTCGTGTCGGTCGGCACAAAGTTCGCGGTTACCGGATAGGTTACGGCATTCGTCTGCGTGGTAGCCCCGCCGGTAAGGATGTTGGCAACTGAGCCAGGAACCGAACTAGCCGTGATGCTCACCGTAGCGGATTGGCCCGAACCGTTGTAGGGTTGGGGTGAATTGTTCACGGCCAGAGTCGCCGTCGGCGTCGCCTTCTGGATGATGAAGTTCCCTGCCGACACGCCCGTCAGCGTGTTGTAGTTGGTCGTGTCGTTCGGCACAAAGTTCGCGGTTACCGGATAGGTTGCGGCATTCGTCTGCGTGGCAGCCCCGCCGGTAAGGATGTTGGCAACTGAGCCAGGAACCGAACTAGCCGTGATGCTCACCGTAGCGGATTGGCCCGAACCGTTGTAGGGTTGCGGTGAATTGTTCACGGCCAGAGTCGCCGTCGGCGTCGCCTTCTGGATGATGAAGTTCCCCGCCGACACGCCCGTCAGTGTGTTGTAGTTGGTCGTGTCGTTCGGCACAAAGTTCGCGGTTACTGGATAGGTTGCGGCATTCGTCTGCGTGGCAGCCCCGCCGGTAAGGATGTTGGCAACTGAGCCAGGAACCGAACTAGCCGTGATGCTCACCGTAGCGGATTGGCCCGAACCGTTGTAGGGTTGGGGTGAATTGTTCACGGCCAGAGTCGCCGTCGGCGTCGCCTTCTGGATGATGAAGTTCCCCGCCGACACGCCCGTCAGCGTGTTGTAGTTGGTCGTGTCGGTCGGCA
>QHWF01000190.1 GCA_003222455.1 Acidobacteriota bacterium | reverse complement strand
CTGATCGCCCTGGCTGAGGCCCGACAGCACCTCGAAGTACTTGTCCCCGGCGATCCCCATCTTGATCGGCACGAACTCGGCGTGGCCGTTGCGCACGGTGAATACGCCTTCGGTTTCCTTGCGTGTCTGCCCCGGCTTGAGCTCCGCTGCCGATGCGACCGGCTCCACCGCGCTCGGCCGCCGCCGCTTATCGCCGCGTGGCTCTTTGATCACCTGCCCGTTGGCGTCGTACACGAGCTCGCGCACCGCGACCGCTGGAATGGGCACCGACACCACATTCTTGCGCGTGGCCGTCGTGATGTCGGCCGTGCACGTGAACCCGGGACGCACCTCCGGCACCGGTTCGTCCACCACGACGACGACCTTGAAATTCGTCGCCTGGGTCCCGGTGGACTGCGTGCCCTGGGCCGTTGTCTGGATCGGACTGTTGCCGATTTCGGCGACGTGGCCGGCGAAGGATCGATCCGGAAGGGCATCGATCGAGACCTTCGCATGTTGCCCGAGCTGGACGTGCGGAATGTTGGTCTCGTCGACTTCGACTTCCGCCTGGATGATCGACATGTCGGCAAGCGTCAACAGCACGGTCCCCGGGTTGTTCATGGTGCCGATGATGGCCGTTTCGCCTTCCTGGATGTTCCGCCGCGTGACGATGCCTTCGATCGGCGATTCGATGCGGACCTTGCTGAGATCGTAGCGCGCGCTCTCGAGCGTCGCATGCTCCTGCGCGATCCGGCTCTCCTGCGGCCGCAGCTGCTTCTCGCGTTCCTGGACCGCCGACTCGGCCGCCTTCACGTCGTTCGTCGCCTTGTCGAGCGCCTCGCGCGTCGTGAGCTGCTGCCGCCACAGATCCTGCTGGCGCGCCAGGTTCTGCTGCGCCTGCTGCAGCTGCACCTTCGCCGTTTCGGTCCCCTGACGCAGCTGCTCGAGCGATTGCTCCGCCGCCCGCAGCGACGCGGAATTACTCTCGACACGGGTCCGGAGCGACTTCGGATCGATCTGCAGCAGGAACTGGCCTTTCCGGATCCGATCGCCTTCGTTGACGGCGAGATCGACGACGCGTCCGGGCGTGTCGGCGCTGATGTTGACGAGGCGCTTCGGCTGAATCTTGCCCGACGCGGAGACGACGGCGTCGAGGTCGCGCGCTCTGATCGCTTCGGTCGTGACGGTGAGCCCTTTGTCCCGCTGGAAATAGAAGTTCGCGAACACGACGGCCGCGCCCACCAGTACCACACCGATGACGATGAATATGTTCTTGCGTGACATCTAGGCTCCTGACATGGCGGTCTTCACGGCGGCAATCACAATCCCGATCGCGACGTACACGATCATCATCGTCGTCGCGATCGGTCCGGTGCGCTTCCGGTACAGCACGCCCAAGCCGATCGCGAGGCTCATGATCCACCAGATGATGAACAGATCGATCGCGCCGAGCATGCGCGCCGCGAACGAGCTCTCGTCGAGAAACGGGGCGAAGACGCCCAGGTTCGTCGCGCTCGCCAGGGTCTGGCGCGCGTAGGCGAGCGGCAGGCCGAATATCTGCGCCACCGACAGCACGACGCCGGAGTGCGCCACGACCGCGAACACCTGCTTGAACGTGCCGTCACCGCCGAGGACGGCGTTGAACACGGCGAGCGCGATGCCGGCAATCACCGCACCCAGGAGCGGGAGCGACACGATCTGGAAGACCGCGCCGAAGTACGGCGCGTAGGGCACCATGGCTTCGAGCCGATCGTATTGCGCATCGGTCAACGGGCGTCCGAACGCCTCGCGCTGCTGCACCTGCTGATCCAGAAAGGCGTTCTTGCCCACGTCGGTGCTCATGAACAGGAACACGCCGGCGGCAGCCACCAGCACGACGGCCGTCAGCACGCCGAGCGCGCGCGGGCGTGCCGCCACATCCGCGTACGTGGCGCGCGGCGCGAAGAGCACGCCGACGATCCGTGCGGGCAGGCTCCTCGACGTGGACGCCTTCGAACTGTCGGGCACAATGGTTTGAGTCACTGGAGCCTCACGTTCTGGCGGCTATCTAGGGTAGATACGGCCGCCGCTTCCCCGATGTTCTGTAACTTTTCCGTGACCCGGCGGCGGTCTGCTGCCGGACCGAAAACACCTTGTGGAGCTCGCCGAGACCGCGCTGCAGCCGCCGGCGCGCCGTGACGTCGAGCGGCGCGAGCACTTCGGCGAGGTGCGTTTCCGCGCAACGCGCCACTCGATCGAGCGCGGCCCGTCCCGGCGTCGTCACTTCGATCATCACGACGCGCCGATCCTCGCCAGGCGCCGTGCGCCGCACCCACCCGCGTTCCACCATCGTGCTGATCGAGCTCGACATCGTCGGCAGGCTGACGCCTTGGAGCGACGCGAGCTCGGTCAGGATGCGCGGACGCTCGGCGAGCATCGACAGCAGGCCGAAATGCGCCGGCGCCGACAGCTCCCCGGCGGCGCGCAGCTCCGCCGCCACCGTCCGCATGACGAGCGGAATGATTTCCAGGATGTCGCGCGCGGTCTCGCGCGCCTGTTCGCGGGTCATTGCTTAGGGGACCTAACGATTATACCCGCCTCGTTTCCTTGACAGTCAGAAACTTGCTGTTTACCATGCTGTGTTTCCCGCGGCTCAGCCGCACAAGGAGCGTGCGCGTGGTTGGATTCGTGCCCAAGGAGATGTTCTTCACCAAAGGCGTCGGAAAACACCGCGAGAAGCTCACCTCCTTCGAGCTCGCGCTGCGCTCGGCCGGGATTGCCGCCTGCAATCTCGTGCGGGTCTCGAGCATCTTCCCGCCCAAGTGCCGTATCCTGACGCGAATGCACGGCATGAAGCGTCTGGAGCCGGGTCAGGTCACCTTCGTCGTGATGTCGGAGGCGGCCACGCGCGAGCCGCATCGCCTCATCGCCGCCACCGTCGGGGTCGCGATTCCGCGGGACCGGGAACTGTACGGATATCTTTCGGAGCATCACAGCTTCGGCGAGAGCGAAGACATCGCCGGCGACTACGCCGAGGAACTCGCCGCCGAGATGCTCGCCACGACGCTCGGGCTCGAGTTCGATCCCGACAAGAGCTGGGACGAGAAAAAAGAAGTGTACCGGCTCTCGAACCAGATCGTCCGCACGCAGAACGTCACCCAGACGGCGGTTGGCGACAAGAAGGGCCTCTGGACCACGGTCGTCGCCGCCGCGGTGCTGGTGGGTTAATAAAAACTACCAAGGACACAAAGGGTACCAAGGACACGAAGGAACGGCCCTCACAGGGCTTAACCTTTGTCTCCTGGCTGAACCTTCGTCTCCTGACAGGGCTGAACCTTCGATGCGTCCTGACAGGGCTGAAGCTTTGTGTCCTTCGTATCCTTTGTGTCCTTAGTACCGCCGCGCAGCGCCTGCTTGCCCGCGCGGCGCTTTAAGGCGAAGCTTCACGCCTATGAGTCGAGCCTGCGCATTGCTGATGGCCCTGGGCGTGGTCGTATCGGCGCGAACCGTTCGTGCGCAGGTGCATGAAACGGTCGGCACCCGGGCGCAGGGCATGGGCGGGGCGTTTACGGCGGTTGCCGACGATGCCACGGCCACGTGGTGGAACCCGGCAGGCCTCGCGGCCGGAGCGTACTTCAACCTGATCCTGGAAGCCGGCAGCCAGCGTGAGCCGGTCGACGACAAGGCCGTCCCGGGATGGCGCGGCGGTTCACGGGGCTTCGCCGTCGCGTATCCCGCCCTCGGGCTGAGCTATTACCGTCTGCGAATCAGTGAAATAGAGTCCGCCGGCTCTACAGCCAGCGATGCGGCCAGCCGACAAGATCAAGGAGCCGCGCCGGTTCGTGTCCGTTTGCGCATTCTGAATCAATTCGGCGCGACCGTCGGCCAGTCGATCGGAGCACACCTGGTCGTGGCCTCGACGGTGAAGCTGGTTCGAGCCGGGGGTGCTGCCGACGTCAGGGATCGGGCCACGACGTCACTCGACACGGCCGACGACCTGAATCCACAGGCGGAAATGCATGCGGGCCTGGATCTGGGCGCGATGGCGAAATTCCGGATCGTGACCTTGGGGTTGATGGTCCGCAACGCGACGGAATCGACGTTCGGCGACGGAGACGCCGCGTTCAGGCTGGCGCGTCACGCGAGGGCGGGCATCGCGGTCAGTTCGGGCGGTGGACAGGGAGCGACACAAATCACGGTCGCGGCCGATGCCGACCTGACTCGCACCGACGGGGTGTGGGGCGAGGAGCGACGCTTCGGCGCCGGGGCCGAGGTGTGGGCACCATCACGTCGTTTCGGGATCCGCGGCGGTATCGGCGGGAATCTCATCGACCGCGTCAGCCCCGCGCCGAGTGGCGGCGTCAGCGTCGCCATCCGGCCAGGCACGTACGTAGACGCCCATGTGACACGGGGGAGTGACGAGGCGCGCCGGGGCTGGGGTGTGGCGTTTCGAGTGACATTTTAAGTCAACATTGACACTTTTTGGCAACAAGCGTAGTTTTCATCTTTCATGCCCGTCCGCATAGGCGAACTCCTCTTAAAGGAGAAGAAAATCAACGCCGACCAGCTCCAGCAGGCCCTGAACAACCAGAAGGCCAATGGCGGCAAGCTTGGCTACAACCTTGTCAAGATGGGGTTTGTAAAGGACGAGGAGATTACCTCGCTTCTGAGCAAGCAGTACGGCGTCCCCTCCATCAATCTGACGCAGTTCGAGATCGACCCGACCGTGATCAAGTTGATCCCGGCCGAAACCGCGCACAAGTACCAGATCGTCCCGCTGAGCCGGTCGGGTGCCACGCTGACCATCGCGATGACGGACCCGACCAACGTCTTCGCGATGGACGACATCAAGTTCATGACCGGCTACAACGTGGAGCCGGTCGTCGCGTCGGAAGCGGCGGTCACCGCGGCGATCCAGAAGTACTACTCGGCGGCGAAGGCCAGGCGCGCGGCCGAATCGGGGTCGGGCGCCGTGCCGAGCGGTCCGAGCACGCTGGAAATGGCGACCCGCGGCCTCGAGGAGCTGCAGGCGCTCGAGGGCGCGAACGAGGTCGAAGTTCTCGACGAGCTCCAGGAGATCAGCGCCGAGGCGCTCGCCAAGCAGGGAGAAGAAGCGCCGGTCGTCCGGCTGGTGAACGTCGTGCTGATGTCGGCGATTCAGAAGGGCGCGAGCGACATCCACATCGAGCCGTACGAGAAGGAGCTGCGCGTCCGGTACCGCATCGACGGAATTCTCTACAACATCATGAACCCGCCGATGAAGTTCCGCGACGCGATCGTCTCGCGCGTGAAGATCATGTCGAAGCTCGACATCGCCGAGAAGCGGCTGCCGCAGGACGGCCGGATCAAGATCCGGTTCAACGAAGCCGGCGTGCCCAAGGAGATCGACTTTCGTGTGTCGGTGCTGCCGACGCTCTTCGGCGAGAAGATCGTCATGCGTCTGCTCGACAAGGACAAGTTGATGCTCGACATGACGCGGCTCGGCTTCGAGCCGGAATCGCTCGCGAAGTTCGAGGCCGCGATCATCCGCCCGTGGGGCATGGTGCTCGTGACCGGCCCGACCGGCAGCGGCAAGACGAACACCTTGTACTCGTCGATCGCCAAGGTCAACACGACCGAAACGAACATCATGACCGCGGAGGATCCGGTGGAGTTCAATCTCGCCGGCATCAACCAGGTGCAGGTGAAGGAGAGCATCGGACTGAACTTCGCAGCCGCGCTGCGATCGTTCCTGCGCCAGGACCCGAACATCATCCTGGTCGGCGAAATCCGCGATTTCGAGACCGCGGAAATCGCCGTGAAGGCCGCGCTCACCGGACATCTCGTGCTGTCGACGCTGCATACGAACGACGCGCCGAGCACCATCAACCGGTTGATGAACATGGGGATCGAGCCGTTCCTCGTGGCGAGCTCGGTGCACCTGATTTGCGCCCAGCGCCTCGTCCGCCGTGTCTGCGCCCACTGCAAGGAACCGCACCCGCTGCCGCCGGCGGCTCTCCTGCAGGCCGGCTTCAATCAGGAAGACGCGAACACCGTCGTGCCCCTGAAAGGCGCCGGCTGCGACAAGTGCAACATGACCGGTTACAAGGGGCGCGTCGGCCTGTACGAGGTGATGGACGTCTCCGAACAGCTGCGCGAGCTCATTCTCGTGGGCGCCTCCGGGCTGGAGCTGCGGCGCAAGGCGATTGACGAAGGCATGATTTCGCTTCGCGGGAGCGGTCTGCGCAAGGTGAAGGACGGGATGACGTCGATTGAAGAAGTCGTGCGGGAAACAGTCAAGTAGGGGCGGCTCGCGAGCCGCCCCGACCTGACGGTGTGGCGTGCTGGCGAACCTCGCTGCAGACAATATGGAACTGACGCTGAACCGTGCGTTGAACTGACGATGTAGACAGTATGGAACTGACGCTGTAGAGTGCTTCGAACTGACGCTGTAGGGTGCTCGGATCTGATGAGGGACTGCGATACATGACGACATTACCGGAATTGTTGAAGACGCTCGTCGAGATGGACGGATCGGATCTGCACATTGCGACGAGCACGCCGCCGCAGGTTCGCGTCCACGGCCACCTGCAGCGCCTGCCGCTGCCGGAGCTGCAGCCGTCCGAGACGAAGCAACTCGTGTACAGCGTGCTCACGGACGCGCAGAAGAAGCGGTTCGAAGAAATGCTGGAGCTCGACTTCTCGTTCGGCATCAAGGGGCTCGCGCGGTTCCGCTGCAACGTCTTCAATCAGCGCGGCGCCGTCGGCGCCGTGTACCGGTTGATTCCGGAGACGATCCGCTCGTTCGGCGACCTCGGGCTGCCGCCGGTGCTCGCCAAGCTCGCGGAGCGGCCGCGCGGCCTGGTGCTCATCACCGGGCCGACCGGCAGCGGCAAGTCGACGACGCTGGCGGCGATGATCGACAAGATCAACGCCGAGCGGCACGATCACATCCTCACCATCGAGGATCCGATCGAGTACATCCATCAGCACAAGAACTGTCTCGTGAACCAGCGCGAAGTCCACAGCGACACCGGCAGCTTCACGAACGCGCTCCGGGCGGCGCTGCGCGAGGATCCGGACATCGTGCTGATCGGCGAGATGCGCGACCTGGAGACGGTGGAATCGGCCCTGAAGATCGCCGAAACGGGCCACCTGACGTTCGGCACGCTCCATACGAACTCGGCGTCCCAGACGATCAACCGCATCATCGACATCTTTCCTGCGAATCAGCAGTCGCAGATTCGCACGCAGCTCTCGCTCGTCCTCGAAGGCATCGTCTGTCAGGCGCTGCTGCCGCGCGCCGACGGCAAAGGGCGTGTGTGCTCGCTCGAGATCATGGTGCCGACGCCGGCCATTCGCGCCCTCATTCGCGACGACAAGATTCATCAAATCTACGGCGCCATGCAGACCGGCCAGGAGAAACTCGGGATGCAGACCGCCAATCAGTCGCTGGCGACGCTGCATCAGAAGCGGCTGATCTCGCTCGACACCGCGATTGGGGCGTCGTCGAACCGGGACGAACTGCAGGACATGATCAACCGCGGGGTGGGCGTCGTCGCCGGCGCCGGGCTCGGTCGAACGCCCGCCGCGGCATCACGTCCGGGCGTGACAGGTAGGTAGCGCATGCCAACGTTTGCTTATTCAGGTCGTACGCGTGCGGGTCAGACCGTCAACGGCGAGCGCATCGCCGACACGATGGACGCGGCGGTCTCCGCGCTCAGGCGCGAGCAGATCAACGTCACGCGCATCATGCCTGCGAAGGAGAAGAAGGCGGATGCCGCGAAAAAAGGGGCCGTCGGCAAGCGGGTGGGCGCCAAGAACCTGGCGGTGTTCACGCGGCAGTTCTCGGTGATGATCGACGCCGGCCTGCCGCTGGTGCAATGTCTGGACATTCTCGGGAACCAGGAGGAAGACAAGAACTTCGCCGCCGTCATCCTCCAGACCCGCAGCGACGTCGAGTCGGGCGCGTCGCTCGCCGACGCGATGCGGAGGCACCCGAAGACGTTCGATCCACTGTTTACCAACATGATTGCCGCCGGCGAGGCCGGCGGCATCCTCGATACGATTCTCAAGCGGCTCGCGACCTACATCGAAAAGGCGGTCAAGCTCGCCGGTCAGGTGAAGTCGGCGATGATCTATCCGATCGCCGTCATCGTCATCGCCGGCGGCGTCGTCGGCATAATTCTGTGGAAGGTGATTCCGACCTTCGCGGCGTTGTTCTCGGGCCTTGGCGCCGATCTGCCGCTGCCGACGCGCGTCGTCATCGCGCTGAGCAACAACCTGGTGAAGTTCTTTCCCTTTCTGTTCATCGGCGCCGGCCTGATCGCGTACGCGTTCCGCCAGTACTACGTCACCGATGCGGGGCGGCGCGTGGTCGACGCCGCGATGCTGAAGGCGCCCGTGCTCGGGAACATCCTCCGGAAGATTGCCGTCGCGCGGTTCTGCCGGACGTTGTCGACGTTGATCAGCTCCGGCGTCCCGATCCTGGACGGTCTGGAGATTACCGCGAAGACCTCCGGCAACTCGATCGTCGAAGACGCCGTGATGGTCACCCGCACGAGCATCGAGCGCGGCGAGACGATTTCGGCGCCCTTGAAAGAGACGAAAGTGTTTCCCGCCATGGTGACGCAGATGATCAGCGTCGGCGAGGCCACGGGCGCACTCGACACCATGCTCGCGAAGATCGCGGACTTCTACGAGGAGGAAGTCGACACCGCTGTGGCTGGACTGCTGACGCTGCTCGAGCCAATCATGATCGCGTTCCTCGGGACCATCGTCGGCGGCATCGTGATCGCGATGTATATGCCGATCTTCGATTTGATCTCGAAACTGACATAAACGCGAAGGACACAAAGGATACAAAGGACACAAGGGTCCGGCCCGAATGGTTTCTCACTTGGCTGGGTCGGCATGCAACAAGGGTCCCGGAAGCGATGCAGCACGTCGCCTGGTGCGTGCAAGCAACCTGTTTGGTTTTCTCGAACCGATGTACGGCGAACTGCCAATGCCGACAAGCGTCAACGTCTCGGTCGCTCGCGAATCGACCCGTCTCACACTGGCGGGGTCAAAAGGATGGGTACGTAACGCCTTTCAGGATTGAACCTTTGTGTCCTTTGTATCCTTCGTGTCCTTTGTGGTGGCGCGCAGCTTGTTATGAGCGACACTGAGCTTCGCCGCAAAGTTTCGCGGCTCATCACGATCCGCGCGATTATCAGCACCATCCTGCTCGGAGGGGCGACGTTCGCCCAGATCGCGGCGCCGGGAGCGCTGCCGGTCGATCCGTTCTTCTCGCTCATCGGCCTCACCTACGCGCTCACGATTACCTACGCGCTCACCGTGCGTCTCGTCGACCGGCACCGCTGGCTGATCGACCTGCAGCTCGCCGGCGACGCGCTGATCATTTCGGCCTTCATCTACCTGACCGGCGGCATCGGGAGCTACTTCACCACGCTCTACGTGCTGCCAATCGTGGCGGGCAGCACCATTCAGTTCCGGCGCGGCGGGCTGATGGTGGCCACCCTCAGCGCGGTCCTGTACGGCGGCCTGGTCATGGCCCAGTATTTCGCCGCGTCCGGCCTGTTGACGGCGCCGTGGTTGAAACAGTCGTACGCCGCGCTGCCGCCGCGCTCGTTCGCGCAGTACACGGTCGCGCTGAACCTGTTCGGGTTTTTTGCCGTCGCCCTGCTCAGTGGATCGCTGGCGAACAGCCTGCGGCACGCGGGCGCGCGCCTGCAGCAGGCGTCAACGCAGATCGCGGATCTGCAGGCGTTGAACCAGCACGTCATCGACAGCCTGCCGAGCGGACTGGCGACCACCGACCCGACGCAGCGCGTGCTCACGTTCAACCGCGCCGCGGAGCTCATCACCGGCGTGCCGTTTCGATCGGCCGTGGGACGGCCGATCGGCGACGTGCTGCAGCTCGCGGCCGATGTCGTGGAGCGGATTCCCGCCGATCTCGTCGGCAAAGGCGCGCGCCGCTACGAATGCCGATACCGCCCGCCCGACGGGCGCGGCGAACTGGAAATTGGCCTGACCGCCGCGCACCTCGTGACGCCCGGCGGCCGCGCCGGGTTTCTGTTCACCTTTCAGGACGTCACCAATATCAAGAAGCTCGAGCGCGACGCGGCCATGCAGCAACGACTCGCCGCCGTCGGGCAGATGGCCGCCGCGATCGCGCACGAGATTCGCAACCCGCTGGCCTCCATGTCGGGCTCGATCCAGATTCTTCGTCAGGACCTGCCGCTCAACAGCGAACAGGAACAATTGATGGACATCGTGCTGCGCGAGTCCGAGCGGTTGAACCGGACGATCGGCTCGTTTCTCGCGTACGCGAGGCCGCAGCGGTTTCAAATCGCCCGCTTCGACCTGCGGCGCGCGGTGAACGACACCACGCTCCTCCTGCGGAACAGCTCCGAGATTCACCCGGGCCACGACATCGTCGCCGACGTGCCGGACGAGCCGCTGTGGTACGAGGCGGACGAGGGCCAGATGAAGCAGATTTTCTGGAACCTGGCCACCAACGGCCTGCGGGCGATGCCCGGCGGTGGACGCCTGACTGTGAGCGCGGGCGCCGAGTCCTCGTCTGAGGGCGTCGTCCTGAGCGTGAAGGACGAGGGTGTCGGGATCCCGCCGGAAGACATCGACCGGCTCTTTCAGCCGTTTCACGGAAGCTTCGCGCAAGGCAGCGGACTTGGCCTCGCGATTGTCCACCGCATCGTCACCGATTACCACGGAGACATTCGTGTCACCTCGCAGCCCGGAGCGGGGACGACCATTTCCGTCCGCCTGCCGGCGCGCGCCGTCGTTGCCTCATGACCATTGCCACTGAATCCATCGCCCCGGCCACCGAGCGTCGTCCACCGCGCATTCTGGTTGTCGACGATGAACGATCGATGCGGGAGCTGCTGGCGATTGTGCTGCGGCGCGAAGGATACGAGGTCCTGCTCGCTGAAAACGGCCGATCCGCCGTCAGCCTGCTCGAGCGCGAACCCGTCGACCTGCTGATATCGGATATCAAGATGCCCGATCTGAGCGGCGTGGACGTGCTGCGTGCGGCCAAGAAGATCGATCAGGACATTCTGGGCATCATGATCACGGCGTTCGCCTCGACCGAGTCGGCGGTGGAAGCGATGCGGCTCGGCGCGTGCGATTACTTGAGCAAGCCGTTCGACATCGACCTGCTCAAGATGAAAGTCCGCGAGAAAATCGAGAACCGGCAGCTGCGGCAGGAGAACGTCCTGCTCAAGAAGACGCTCGGCCTCGCGCATCAGTTCGCGAACATCATCGGGCGCAGCGCGTCGATGCTCGACGTGTTCAAGATGGTCGAGACGGTGTCGCGGACGAACAGCACGATCCTGCTGACCGGCGAATCAGGGACCGGCAAAGGGCTGGTCGCCCAGGCGATCCATTTCAATTCGCTGCGGCGCGAGAAGCCGATGGTGTCGCTCAACTGCGGCGCCATGCCGGAGAACCTGCTCGAGTCGGAGCTGTTCGGACACATGCGCGGCGCGTTCACCGGCGCCGATGCCAACAAGAAGGGCCTGCTCGAAGTCGCCGAGCGCGGGACGATTTTTCTGGACGAGATCGGCGAGATGAGCGCCGTCATGCAGGTCAAGTTGCTGCGCGTCCTGCAGGAACGACGGTTCCGGCGGGTCGGCGGGCTCGAAGAGCTCCAGGCCGACATTCGCGTGATTGCGGCGACGAACCAGGATCTGACGCGCCTGGTCTCGGAGGGACGGTTTCGCGAGGACCTCTTCTATCGCATCAACGTCATCCCGATCGCCCTCCCGCCGCTGCGCGACCGTCTCGAAGACGTACCGCTGATTGCCGAGCACTTCCTGGCGAAGTATGCCGAGCAGATGGGGAAGACCATCACCGCCATTTCGCACGAGGCGATGGAGTTGCTGATCCACCACGACTGGCCAGGCAACATTCGGGAACTGGAGAACGTCATCGAACGGGCTGTCGCGCTCGAGGCGACGCCGACGATTCTTCCTGAAAACCTGCCGCCTGCGTTGCGCGGCGATGTTCCTCGGGTGGGCGGCGGGCCGGGCGGACCGATCGAACCGCTGCCCGCGTCCGGCTTTGATCTCGAAGCGCACGTCAAACAGATCGAGCGGGGGTACATCGCCGAGGCGCTGAAGCGCGCCGGCGGGGTGCAGGTGAAGGCGGCGGAGTTGCTCGGGATGAGCTTCCGTTCGTTCCGGTACTATGTGAAGAAATACAACTTACGCTGAAAAGGGCGGGTAGGGCGGGTAGGGCGGGTAGGGCGGGTAGGTTCGGATAAGGCAGGTACCGCCCCACCTGCCCCACCCGCCCCACCTGCCATTCTTCGTCAGTCCCGAGTGACGGCAATTGTCAGTTTCGGCGCCGACCGGCAATCGTTGAGATGGAACCAATCTAGTAAGTGCTAAAATGTCAAGCGTTTACCACAACGCTAGGATCCAGCCGGGCTTGGCACCACCATTGCTCAAGTATGGGTTACCGCGTCCGTCATATCCGACGGTCGGGTTTTGCACCGATTCTAAGGAGCCTACGCACATGAAAATCCGAAACGAAAAAGGTTTCACCCTGATTGAGTTGTTGATCGTGGTGGCAATCATCGGCATCATCGCGGCGATCGCAGTTCCCGGTCTGCTGCGCGCACGGATGTCGGGCAACGAAGCGTCGGCCATCGGGTCGCTCCGCGCGATCAACAGCGGTGAGGCAGCTTACTCGTCCAGCTGCGCGAGCGGCGGGTACGCACAAACGTTGGCGGACCTGTACAAGGCGCCGGCCACCGGGTCTGGCTTCATCAGCCCCGATCTGAGCACAAGCCCCACGACGACCAAGAGCGGTTACAAGGTCACTCTGGCGGTCGCAACCAGTCCCGCGGCGGTCAAGGTCGTCGACGCCGCCAACACGTGCAACACGTCCACCGGCGATGCGATGAGCGGCTACTTTGCGCACGCCGATCCCGTCACGGCGGGCGGAACGGGAACCCGTTATTTCGGCACTGACCAGCGCGGCACGATTTTCCAGGACACCGCGGCGGCGTTGGCTGAACCGCTGTTGGCGGCTGGAACGGTCCAGCCGGTTCAGTAAGACCATTCGATTACGACGTGCGGCAGGGTCCTCGAGCGTGAGCTCGGGGACCCTGTTGCATTTTGAGGGCTCAGTCGCCTTGCCTTGACCAGCAGGCGGCGTGTCAGATAGAAACGTACGTTGTCCGTTTTGAAAGCCGGCCGGCGGGCGGCGCCGCGCCGGGTCATAGTGCCGAAGCGACTTCCATGAGCAGGTCCATGTCACGGGTCGCGCTTCTCTGCGCGATCGTCGGCCTCGGCGCCTCTGTCGCCGCTGCGTACGTCCATTACCGCCTCCTGTTCGAGCCTTCCTACCAGAGCTTCTGCGACGTCAATACCACCATCAGTTGCACGCAGGTCTATCTGAGCCGCTACAGCACCTATCGAGGCGTGCCGGTTGCGGTCTTCGGAGGATTGTGGTTTGCCGTCGCCGGGCTCCTGTCGGTGGCCGGCATGACCGCCCGCCAGACGGTGCGTGAAAGCGTCCCTGGCTACTTGTTCGTGCTGTCGACGATCGCGCTGGCCATCATTCTCTATCTGGCGTACGCCTCGTTCTTCATTCTGAAAGCGTATTGTCTGCTGTGTCTGATTACATATGCCGCCGTAATCGGGCTCTTCGTCACGTCGGGCGCGGCCACTTCATTCCCCATGACTACTCTGCCTCGGCGAGCCGCCCGCGATCTGCGCGTTCTGCTCGGCAGTCCTCTCGCCGTGACCATCGCGGTGCTGTTCTGCGCCGGCGCGGCCACGACGCTGGCGTTTTTCCCACGCGAAGGCGCGGTGGCGTCGCAGGCGGCGCCGCCGCAGGCGAGCGCGTCGCAGAGCTCCGAGTTCGAGCGCGTGATGGCCACGACCCCGCGCGTCCCGATTGTGATCCCGACCGACGGCGCGAAAGTGCTCATCGTCGACTTCAGCGATTTTCAATGCCCCTTCTGCAAACAGGCGTTCTACGCCTATAAGCCGATCCTGCAGAAATACGAGGCGCAGCAGCCCGGCTCCGTCAAGTTCGTGCTCAAGGACTACCCGCTCGATTCGGAGTGCAACGTGAACGTGACCGGCGGCGGTCCGCATCCCTCCGCGTGCGAAGCGGCCGTCGCCGTGCGGCTGGCACAGCCGCACAACCGCATGGATGCAATGGAAGAGTGGCTGTTCAACAACCAGCCCTCGCTCACGCCGCCCGTCGTGCGGCAGGCGGCGCACGACGTGGGACAGGTGAACGATTTCGAGGCGAAATACGCCTTCACCCTGGAGCTCGTCAAGGGCGACATCGCGCTGGGCCATCAGCTTGGCGTCAAGTCGACGCCCACGCTGTTCATCAACGGCGTGAAGTTCGAAGGCGTG
>QHWF01000189.1 GCA_003222455.1 Acidobacteriota bacterium | reverse complement strand
CAGCCACGCCGTTCAGGGTCGCCTGGCACGTGAGGCCGATCAGTGCGAACCCCGGCGTGGTCGTTTCGCTGATGGTCACCGGCGCCGTTGTCCCGAAGGAGAACAGCTTGAACTGCTTCTGGTTGGCAGGCAGCGTTCCTGGCGCGGGCGTCACCCCATCGTTCACCAGGGTGAAGGTGGGATCGACCTCCGGGACGTTGTTATAGGCCGGACTGGTTCCAGCGAAATTGAAGGCCGTCGGGCCCGTGAGCGCGGCGCCGTTGCTGCCCAGGACGTTCTTGGTGATTGTCAGAAGGGCCGGGTAGATCACCGCCGAGCTCGACAGCCCGCGATCCTGGTTCCCGCCGACCCCATCGAGGCCAAGCACCCGCATGTGGAAGGGTGAGCCGGTGATCGCCGAGGCTGAATTATTCGAGCCCCAGTCTTTCCGCTCGCCGATGTGACCGCCCCAGGCGAGCACCGGCGTGGCCGACGCCGCCGTGAAGGTAATCGTAATGCTGGTTGAACTGTCGGTCGCATACGTGCCGGTCAGGTTGTACGGCACCGAGGCGGCTGGAATGATGAATGGATCCGCGATGTCGACGTTCGTGATCGTTCCATTGAACATCGTGAAGAGCTCGTTCCAGCGTCCGTCGGCGGGGCTGGCTGGCTGTGGCGGCAGGTTCAAGCCCGTGTGCACATCCGGCGGAATCGGAAAGGTTGTCGGCGATCCGCAACCAGAGATACCCGAGCAGGGATCATTTCCCGATTTCTCTGTCCGGTTGTACGACGTCACATAGTCCAACGCGTGCTTGCCAGCCTTCGTGGTATCCCACTGGATCGTGACATAGTGGCTGCTCCCCGGTGCGAGGCTCGAGAATTTCAGCCGATAGGCGATCGACTCGCCTTCCGCCCAGTGGGCGTTGTTCGCGTTGGCATTGCCGTTCTGCCAGTTCGCGCCGGCACAGGGCACCGGGGCGGAGACAGGTCCGTTTGCGCACTGATCGAGGTTGGCGGAACCGCCGGCCGCCGTGACGTTTCCTGTGGTGAGCATGGCGGCCAGCGCCGTGGCCACCGCGCAGAGACACAGCGACGCGACTAAACTAGTACTAGCTCTCATTTTCAACGAACTCCTGACCGGCGTGAACTGTCTCGTGAGCCGATGCGAGACGCGTGCAAAGACGTAGGTCGTTGATACTGATGGGCAAGCGCGGTGCCGCCGTGCGCGAGGTCCGCGCGGCTGCGCGTCAATCGCTGCTAACTACTGCGGCTCGCGTCGGTTGGGAGCATTCAGGCAGGGCGTTCGATTTGTGGATCGAGCGGAAGTCTCCGTCTCCAGGCAGAGAACGGTCGCCGTATCGGCGACCTTTTGTCCGCCTTTCGCAGGATATCGAATGGCGGAGGGATCCATTTGCCGCCGAAACACGCGACCTCACCCTCTCGACGCGACACATGATCCGGGACAAGCCAGCGACAGCTGTCGCCCCGCACCTTGCCGCGTCAGTTCCGAGCACGCTGCAGCGTCAGCCGCCCAGCACCGTGCCGCATCAGTTCCAAGCACCCTGGAGCGTCAGTTCCCGAATTAATGCTTGAACCGGTACCCGACGATCGACTTGAAGATCCAATGCTCGCTCGAGCCGGTGAGCCCCCGGCCGACGGCGAAGTTCAGCTCCCAGTCGGGTGAGACCTCGAGGTCGATGGTGGGAAAGACCATGTGGCGCTGTTCGTCGCGCGGCAGGAAGTGGGTGATGCTGCCGGTGGCTCCGTAATACTCGACGCCGGCCGCCACGATCGGCGTCACGTTCCACGCGACCTTCACACCGGGTTCGAATTCCGGCGCTTCGTGCTGATCCGGCCCCTTGAGCGCCTTTGAGAGATCGGGATTGATCGAGAGATACAGACGCCCCTCCTGGTGCTCCAGGATGGGCCGGATCTCGAGCGTTCGCGTGTTGGCCTCGAACTCGCGCTGATTGAACCCGAGCTCGAAGCTCACGCTGATGTTGAAAAAGAGGCTGGGCGTTTCCGGCAGCCGGAAGCGCGGACGGATCCGCGCGCCGGCGAATTCGCCGCCGTGCCCCGGCACGTGCGCCGCCGTCACGAGATAGCCGGCGCATTCGAAGTACCTGGTGAACCCGTGCGTGACTTCGAGCGTTGTATGTACCTGATGATGGTTGGCGAACTCGCCGGGCGCCGTGGCGACGGTTCCATCCGGAAAGAAATTCGTGTGCATCTCCACCATCGTCCGGCCCGGCGCCACCGTCTCGTACGGATAGACCTGGATCTCGAACAGATCCTGGCCGCTCGCGGGACCGGCTGCGCCGATCCACACAAAAACGGCCGTGCAACCGTATCGAAGTACGCGCATGATGTGCAGCCCGACGACCAGCCTCCGGCCCGTCACTTATCCTGCGACGGGGGACCACTGACCCGCGGACACGCCGTTCAACAGGTTGGTGATGCGGACCGGCTCACCGCCGGCGAGCGGCAGCAGCCAGACCTGCGTCCGTGCGCCGCCGCCCGTGCTCCCAGCCGCCTCCGGGTCACCGGCGGCAGGTCGTGCCGACAGGAACGCAATCGCCTTGCCGTCCGGTCTCCACCGCGGAGTGTTCGAGGACTGCGGCGCCGTGGTGAGGGTTGCGGTGTCGCGCGAGCCATCCGCCGGGACTGCCCGGATTTCGCTTCGCCGCCGGTTCTGGGTCTGATCGACCGTCGTGACGACGAACGCGATGGTCAAGCCGTCCGGTGAGAACCGCGGATCCGACAGCGCGTCGAAGGCGAAGTAATCCTCGGCCGTGATGCCGCGGGTCTGCGCGAATGCCGCGCTCGCACACGTGAAAAAGACAAGGGCAACAACCGACCGAGCTCGTCTCTGTGCCATGCCAACCTCTCCGGGCTTCTGTCGCTTGGCGCATGTCCGACTGACCGACGCCGTTGAACGCAGAGGCCGCAAAGGACGCAAAGAAACACAGTATTCCTTAGCGGCCTTCGCGGCCTTTGCGTTCAATCGTGACGTTCGCTCTAACCGCGCGCGCCGGCGCGCTTCTTCGGTGCCGCCATCCGTTCCACCGGCACCGCCTTCTTTTTGTTCGCGCTGATCGTGTCCAGGCTCTTTCGGAGCGCCTCCATCAGGTTCACCACCTTGGGCGGCGCTTCGACCTCCTGCGTCACGATCTCGCGGCCTTCGATTTTCGCGTCGATGATTTCGCGCAGGCCGACCTGATACTCGTCGTGATACGAATCGAACTCGAGCTCGCCCTCGAAGGTGCCCATCACCTGGCGCGCGAGCCTCACTTCGTCGGGCTTCACCGTGGCGGGCATGTCGGCCAATTCCTCGATCGCGTCCATGCTGCGGATCTCGTTCGCGTGACGAAGCGTGTACATCACCAGCCCTCGCTCGCGCGGCTGGACCTTCACGAGATATTCACGGCCGTACAGCGCCATCTTGCCGATGCCCGCCTTGCCTTTCATCCCTTCGCAGATGACGGCGAACGCGTCGCGGGCCACCGGCCCGTCGGGCGCCAGATAGTACGGCCGCTCGAGATAGATCGGATCGACGTCCGTATCGTCGGTGAATTTCTCGAGATTGATGACGCGCGTCGATTCCACACGCACCTTGTCGATGTCCTCTTCGCCGACGACGACGTAGCGTCCCTTCTCGAATTCGTAGCCCTTGACGATATCGGTGTTCGCCACTTCTTTCTGGCAATTCGGGCACCACCGCTTCTGCTGGATGCGGGTCTGACAATCGGCGTGAAGCTGGTTGAAACTGAGCGTCGCGGCGGCGTCGGTCGCCGGAAACACCTTCACCGGAATGTTCACGAGGCTGATTTTCAGATACCCTTTCCACGTCGGTCGTGCGGCCATGGATCCTCCAACCTGAGAAAGCGCCGTCTGAGAGCGTGTCCACGTAACGGGACGACACGTTGGAACGCAAAGGCCGCAAAGGCCGCAAAGAAATCCCGTCTTACTGCGCCCGTTGCGCTTGCCCGTCCGAAGCTCATTGAGTTCCCTCGAGCGAAGGCCGGACCTCTGCGTTCGATCGTCACGTTCTCTGACTGCGAGAGCAGAAACACGACGGTTCATGAGCTGAGTCGCTGATAATCCTCCCGGACACGACCGCGGTCAAGCTAGAATCGCCCGGATAAGGAGCGTGACTATGGCCGACTGGTTCTCGCCGCGCCTGTGTGTCGCGGCCGCGATCGTCGCGGTGTTCGCCCTCGCCACCCTCACCGGCGCCGACCGGTCGTCGTCCGCCATGGCGGCGGCCGCCACGAAATTTCTGGCCAGCCTGACCCCGGAGCAGCGGAAGCAGGCCACCTTCGACTTTTCGTCGGACGAGCGGCTTCACTGGCATTTCATTCCAACCGAGACCTTCCCGCGCAAAGGGCTCACCATCAAGGAAATGAATGAGTCGCAGCGGGGCCTCGCGCACGACTTGATCAAGGCCGGCTTGAGCCAGCGCGGCTATCTCACGGCGACGTCCATCATGGACCTGGAAAAGGTGCTGGGCGCGCTCGAAGCCGCGCAGCGCGCGGCGGCGGCGCAGCCGCCGCGGAACGCGCCGCTCGTGCGCGATCCCGAGCGCTACTTCTTTTCGGTGTTCGGCGCGCCGTCCACCAGGGACACCTGGGGCTGGCGCGTCGAAGGGCATCATGTCTCGCTGCATTTCACCGTCGTCAACGGCACGCTGGTGGCGGGGGCGCCGACATTCTTCGGATCGAATCCCGCGGAAGTGCGCGAAGGACCGAAGAAGGGTCTCCGCATTCTCGGCGCGGAAGAAGACGCCGCGCGCGCGCTGCTCGAATCCCTCGATCAGCCACAGCGCGCCAGGGCGATCATCGAAACCACGGCGCCGAGCGACATGGTGACGATGGCGAATGTCGACATCAAGCCGCTGTCGCCGCTGGGCATCACGGCGGAGGCGCTGAAGCCGAACCAGCGCGAGCTGCTGACGAAACTGATCGACGTCTACGTCGGTTTCATGGCGCCCGATATCGCGGCCGATCGGACGGCGAAGTTGAAGAAAGCGGGCATCGACAAGATCGGCTTCGCCTGGGCGGGCGAGGTGGAGCGAGGCAGGAAACATTACTACCGTGTTCAGGGACCGACGTTCCTGATCGAGTACGACAACACGCAGAACGACGGCAATCACATCCACTCGGTATGGCGCGATTTCGACGGCGACTTCGGCCGCGATCTGCTGCGGGAGCACCTGAAATCGACGCCGCATCACTAAGAACACGGCTCATCACGAAGACACGAAGAGGACGAAGAGCCACGAAGAGACATAGGTAAAGGTTCTTCGTGCCCTTCGTGTTTCTTCGCGCCTTCGTGAAAGGCCGGCTCCCAGTCCGCTCGAAGTTCCCGCTGAACACCTGAATCACGTATCCTACGATTGGCGCTCCTTCGGAGGATGTCATGTCCGATGTCTGTGCGAGGCGGCTGGCCGCGGCCTGCCTCGTCGCATGTTCGTTCCTGGGTCCGGTTCGTCTCTGCGCTCAAGCGACCGGCGCCGTTGCCGGCCTGGTGAGCGACACGTCGGGCGGTGTGCTGCCCGGCGTGACGATCGACGTCACCAATCCGGACACGGGACAGGTCCGGACCGCGGTCAGCTCGAATGACGGGTTCTACACGATCCCGCTGCTGACCCCGGGTCGATACGAGGTGAAGGCGACGCTCGGCGGGTTCCGCACGACCGTCCGCGGCGGGATCGTCGTGGTGGTGAACGAGACGGCCCGCGCCGATCTGCAGCTGCAGGTCGGATCGGTGGAAGAGCGCGTGACCGTCCAGGCCGAGTCGCCGCTCGTCGAAACGACCAACGCGACGCTCGGCGTGGTGATCGATCGGCAGAAGATTGTCGACCTGCCGCTCAACGGACGCAACTTCACGCAACTCGGCACGTTGACACCCGGAGTCGTCGCGCCGCCGGTGGCGCTCGGCGGCCAGAACGGCGATGCGACGCCCGGCGGCTTCGGCAACGTGACCGGCGGGTTCAACGTGAACGGTCAACGGAACCAGTCGAACAATTTCCTGCTCGACGGATCGGCGAACAACGATTCGTTCAACACCGGCTTCGTCCTGCGCCCGCCGCCCGACGCCATCCAGGAATTCAAGATCCTCACGCATTCCTACGATGCCGAATACGGCCGCAACGCCGGTTCGGTCGTGAACGTGGTCACGAAGTCGGGCACCAACACGTGGGAGGGCAGCCTCTGGGAGTTCAACCGCGACGATGCCCTGCAGGCGCAGAACTATTTTGCCGCGACCAAGCCGGCATTGAAGCAGAACCAGTTCGGCGGCGCCGCCGGCGGGCCGCTGGTGACGAACCGATTGTTCATGTTCAGCTACTTCGAAGGGTTCAAGAACCGTCAGGGGATGACCGACACGCGCACCGTGCTGTCGGCGGCTCAACGCAACGGTGACTTTTCGGGCGGAGCCGCGATTCGCGATCCGTTGACCGGGCTGCCGTTTCCCGGCAACGTCATTCCAGCGGCGCGCATCAATCCGATTGCCAGGAAGATCCTCGGTCGTGCGGTCGCCGGACGTCCGCGATACGCGCGAGCAGGCCGGGTCGCGATTCGACTATCGAGTCAACGATCGGCACGCGCTGCTCGGCCGCTACATCATCGGTCACACACGCAACCTCAATCCGCTCGGCGGATCGAATTTCTCCCCCGCCGGCAATACCGCCATCGCCACGCTGCAGGACGTGATGGGCTCCGATACCTGGCTCGTGCGATCGAACATGATCAACGTGGCGCGGGCGTCCTTCAACCGGATCGCGGCGAATCCGACGGTCACGAGCGGCTTGAACCTGCAGGATCTGGGCTTCGCGTACTCGGGCAGCAATGCCACCGCGGCGGGGCTGCCGTTCGTGATGGTCACCGGCTTCTTCACCACCGGCGACGCCCAGCAGCCGTTTGCGTCACGGACGAACAACGTGTTCGCGGCGACCGACGACTTCTCGTGGGTCACCGGCGCGCACTCCTTCAAGTTCGGCGGCGAGCTGCGCCGCGATCAAATCAAGGTGTCGTTCATCAACAGGCCGAACGGCGACTTCACCTTTTCGACGCAGTACACCGGAAATGCCGCCGCCGATTTCCTGTTGGGGTTCCCCGTGCAATTCCGCCAGGCGACCGGCGATCCCAACCTGGATGGTTCGTCGTGGGTCTATGCCGGCTACGGCCAGGACGAGTACCGCGTCTCGCGCGTGACCTTGAACGCCGGCGTCCGCTACGAGGTCAATCAGCCGTTCGCCGAACGGCAGAACCACCTGAACGCCTTCCATCCCGGACAACAGTCGCAGGTGTTCCCGACCGCGCCGGCCGGCCTCGTCTACCCCGGCGATCCGGGCGCGCCGCGCGGTACCTATCCCACCGACAAGAACAACGTCGCACCGCGATTCGCCGTTGTCTGGGATCCGCAGGGTGACGGGGGGACCAGCCTCCGCGGTGCGTGGGGGCTTTTCTACGACACGCTGCCCGGGCAGGGCGACTTCTTCCAGAACGGCACGCTCGCGCCGCCGTTCCAGCCGCTGACCGAAGTGAATTTCCCGCTGCAGATGAGCGCGTCGCCGTTCGCCAATCCGCTGCAGGGCGTGACCGGCACGCCGGGATTTCCCGCCGGCCTCATTTTCATCGGGTGGGGCACCGAGTTCGCCACGCCGATCGTCCAGCAGTACAACCTGACGCTGCAGCGGCAGGTCGGCACGCATTGGGGAGTGGAGGCTGGCTACGTTGGCTCGCGCGGAAAGAATCTGCCGATTTTCATCGAAGTGAATCCCACGATCCCGATCCTGACGCCGGCACCGCGTATCGGTCCACGCGTGTATCCGGCGTTCAGTCTCGTGCGGCCCACCTTCTCGGTCGCGAAGTCGTGGTACGACTCGCTGCAGACGAGCGCTCGCATGCGGCCGTGGCATGGCCTGAATGTGCTCGCGTCGTACACGCTCGGGCACGCTGTCGATCATGTGTCGGGCCTGAACATCGGCGGCGAGCCGCGTCCGATCCTCCCGGTGACCATGGGAGACGCGTCCACGTTCCAGGCGGCGCTCGCGCGTGAAAAGGGCGATGCGCTGTTCGACGTCCGCCATCGGTTCGTGCTCAGTTTCGGCTATCAGCTGCCGGCGCTCGCCGGTCGCGGCACGGCGGCGCGACTCGTGCTCGGCGGCTGGCAGGTGAACGGCATCGTTCAAGGGCAGACGGGGTTTCCGCTGACCGTGATCGAGCCGAACAACATTTCGCTGACGACGCTGACAAACCGGCCCAACATGACGTGCGATC
>QHWF01000188.1 GCA_003222455.1 Acidobacteriota bacterium | reverse complement strand
GCTGATCTGAATCCTCTTTCATCGCCTCCTCAAGAATTTCTTAACGATTTGGTGCCGGGGGCGGGAATCGAACCCGCACGCCCCTTGCGGGACCCAGGATTTTAAGTCCTGTGCGTCTGCCAGTTCCGCCACCCCGGCCAGAGGAATTATCGCACGTCGTACCAACGACTTAACGCGATCATTGATCCGCTCATGCTGACCCGCTGCGGGCCACAGCGCGCAAGTAGCAGTCCACATCTACGGTTACTCGTCCCCAAACGGGATGCGTGCTGCCCTTGTCGCCAGGTGAAGGCTTCCTGAATCGCGTTGCCAATCCTATGATCCTCGCTCACCGTTGCGACGAACTTGCCGAACGCTTCAAGGTCCATGTCCAATCCGTTGATCTGTGCTCTCCGCGGATCTCCTGCAGTTCTCCGACGGGTGGCGCGACAACCGGGCTTCGCCCTTCCACCCAAAGACGCGAAGTTGCTCGCGTGGAACCGAAGACCAGGTGGCCCGCTTCCTCGCGCCGCCAGACGTGGGGGCATTGGAACGACGACTGCGGAAGGATGAAGCTGACCGGCTTCGGGCCTCGGCGGCTTAACGAGCTGCTCCTGACCCTCGCCGGTGCCGTCGCACATAGAGAGATCGCCACGGGCAACGATCGGCGCCGGCTCTCGCTGGCGCTGAGCCGGGTGGCGATCCTACAACGGTGAGTGGTGAACGCCGCGGCGAGCGCATCGACCTGAGCGGCAATGACGTGCCCAGGCCCGAGCGGCGGCGGGAATGAATGGCGACCGTGACGCGCTAATTCCCGGTGGGAGCCTTGCAGACTTTTTCGAGTTGCGCGACGGCGTACATCGTAGGTTCCGGCTGGCCGGCGGTATCGACGTGACGAGCCTCGACAATCTGCTCGAGGAAGCCGCGGCCTCCTTCGTACAGGTATCCAGGATCGATTTGGTAAACGGGATCGGTGAGCGCCTCGTCGAGCGTGACAAACGTGACTCCCCTGGCGCGAAAGTCCTTCAGGATGGAGTCCAGCATGAGTGCGTCAAACGCACCGACATGGATCAGGAGGATGTGCGCGATGTCGTGGCCGAACAGCAGTTTCGCCAGAGAGCTCGAGGCGCGGACCGACCGTTCGGCCTCCGCCATGATGTGGGCTTTGAGCCACGCGATCGAGGGCTGATCGTGCTGCACGACGCAGCGCGTGTAGGCATCGTTCCACGCCCAGTCGTTGTAGTCGATGGTGACCTGGGCAATCTTGTACTGGCTCTCGAACAGATGCGTGCGGATGGCGTCGCGTCGCTCCTGCGTGGCGCCTTCTTCGAGAAACGGATATCGGAACACCCGGCGGCGCTCGACCTCGGGAGACACCGGGAGAAGCGTCCGCAGCAGGGCATCCATCCGGTCGATGTCGCCGATGTATTCGGCAGCGCCGACCGCGTTGATGTTCCAGTGGCTGAACGTGTGGTTGCCGAGCGGATATCCGGCTTTCAGCCAGAGCCTGGGCACTTCAATCAGTTCGGGCTCGTCGGCGATGTCCGTTCCATTGGCGAACGCGTACACCTGACGGATGCCGTTGTTCTTCAGCGCACGCAGCACGCCGCGCGCGATGTCGTTGCGACTGACGCCGGGAAGGAGCTCGCCGTGAGCCGGCAAATCATCCACCGTCACGGCCATCCGCATCGGCCCGAAAGGCTGCACAGGGGCCATTTCTCGAGACAATGGATAGGCCCATCCGCACAGGCCGAGGACGAGAGCGCAGGCAACAGCAGGTAATCTCCTCATGATCCTTCCATCGTTCCGATCAGGTTTCTGCGCATGGCCGCGCCGTGATCGCCGTCGTCCAGCGGCTCGCCGCACCGAGCGGCATCCAGCAGTGGCTCGCCACTATTCCAGTTCACAAGGACAACCGGTGCCCGCTGCTTCGCGTGTTCGTCACGCGCGCGGCTCGCGCTGACGCCGATATGAGCGACGAGATCGTCCCAGAACGCCCGTACGCCAATGAAGTACAGCGGTCCGTACAGAAAGACCAGCGTCGCGGCAAACGAAAACATCGCGCGACCGATTTGACCGTGATACAGCCATGAGCTCCCGACGATGGCGGTCCATACCGGGACCGCCAGGCTGGCGACGATGTAAAAGGCGGGGGCGGCGGTGCGTCCGGTCACCTTGGGTGTGCGCGCAAACACAGGATGACGGCCGGTCCACCACTGATGAAGGGACCTGGCCACGCCCCCGAGGTTGACCGGAATCAGCAGCAGCGTGAGAGCGTAAACGTGGGCAAGGTCGCGCCAACGGTAGTTCGACAACACCAGATCGCGACCATAGAGCACATAGTACGGAATGGCGGCATACGGCAACCATCGGCTGGTGAGCACGCTTTTGAATGGATACAGCAGGAGCACGATGGCCACGAGCGTTCCAAGCGCTGTCGACGCCAGATACTGCGTCCGCAGGATGGCCTCGGGCAGTATCCGGATCTCACCGCGGTTCTTCACCAGATAGCGAAAGAGTTTGGGCAGGATGAGCAGGCTGCCATTCGCCCATCGTCGCCGCTGGATGACGAGCGAGCCGAAGTCGGGAGGCGTGGCTGAATAGGAAAGCCGGTCTGGATAGTTATAGAGCTGCCATCCAGCCGCGACCAGGTCGATCGTGGAATCGGAATCCTCGGTGAGCGTACGGTCGCGGATATATTTCTTGATCGCGTACCCGCGCTCGTCCTCGATCTGGCAGATGTCTTCGAGCGCCCTGTAACGCAGGAGCGCGCTCGCGCCAATCCAGAACGTCGCGCCGAAGTACGTCATGCCCTGTCCCATGATCCATTGGAGATCGGTTTGCGCTCCTGCGACGCGTTCCAGGACGATGGGAGTGTCCGGTACCGCGGTGTACGGCGTTTGCACGACCCCGAATCGATGTCCGTCGGGGCTCTCCATCACGTGCATCAGTCGCAGCGCATAATCGTGCAGCAGCAGACTGTCGGCATCAACGGTGATCACATAATCTGCGCGCGGGACTCGGACCTGCGCAACTGAAGGATCGCAGTCCTCGAAATACACCCCTTCCGGCCGACTCACCTCGCGGAAGCTTCTGCCGATCACCGCGAGATAGCTGTTCAAGTTCATCGCCTTGTTAGGCGCGTGTGACAGGTTGACGAACCGCTTGCGCTCGAAGCTCGTGAGCCGCACCGTGAACACCGCGGCGAGCCGGGTGTATTCGCGCCGCAGGTCGGCCTCGGACAGCGCCGCCGACGATCGAATGGCCTCGGCGTGCGCCCGATGCCGGGTGGCAGGCTCGCGCAGGATTCGCTCGGCGAACAATCGATCGGTGTGGTCGCGCACCTCGAAGCCGGCCGCCAGATCCTCCATCCACCTCGCGACATTCTGGTAAAGCTTCGAGAGCCGACGAGTCTCCGCCGCGTGATCGAGCGGCTTGCGACGCCTGCGCTGCTCGAAGCTTGCCAGTTCGGCAACGTACTTTCGTTCCTGGGTGTCCACGAGCGCCTGGATCTCGGCCGGCAGCCGGCGCATGCTCCGCAACGCCGCCGCCGCGGTCGGGTCCACCGGGTCCGGAGGGTCGTCGATGAGCAGCACCACGCGGCGATCGGGATATTCCATGAGCGCAGCCGACAGCAGGGTCTGGCGCACCACTCGCTCTTCCTCGCGGTAGGAGGGCACGAGCACCGCGAGCGCGGGCACGGATTCCTCGTCGTAGATGGCTTCGAGCTCCGCCCGGCTCGCCGCCCGATGCGACCCGAGGCGCTTCAAGTAGGCGATCCGGCACACGTGATACAGGACGCTTCCGAACATGAGATAGCCGACTGACAGCAGGAAGACAACGCCCTCGACGATGGGTCGCAGGTGCTGGAGTCGAATCCGTTCCAGGAGCACTCGGCCGAAGTCCCATGTCGTCAGTGCAGACGTTACGGTGAGAAAGCCGAGCCCGATGTATGTATAGAGCGCTTCACGTGGAATGTGGAAGCTTGTCCGGAGCTCGGGCGGTGTTCCGTTCGCAGTGGGAGATGCGGGCGGACGTCCGAACCTCCGCGCCGACTGCAGGCGGCTCGTGGTCCAAGACAACGACAACGGGTGGTTGATCATGTGACGTGGGTCTGTTAGAGAAGTCGTGTCCACGGATGTGTTGTTATGAAGCGAGGGCTCCCTGATGACGCTCGGAGCGGTCCAACAGCGGACGCCGGCCGCATGGCGCGCTCAGTTACCCGAACGTTACAAACGCACAGCGACTCGCCGAGTGGCACGAGGTAAGGAACAGGCTGCCTCGGGTAAGACGCGTGAGAAGCGACATGCTATCGAGTTGCAATCCCGCACGTTTGGTCATCGCGCCAGGAGCAAGATAGATGCCGCGAGATGATTGAAGAGTGCTGCCGCGTGCGACGTGCGCGGCGCTGTTGTTTCGTGCCCGGCATCAATCGTCGCGATCTGCATCGTCCACATGTCGTGCGAACGCGACCACGCGGATCAACTGACCGTATGAAAGTCGATCAAGTGTCGTGTATGAATTCACACGCAGACAAGGGCCATTCGATCTGCGCGCGCCCTCCCAACGATCGAACGCGAGGCAACGCTCGTCACATGGCTTGGGTTGTTCCCTCGAGACGATTGGCTGCGATCGAAGCGGGATTTGCGCGATCATTGAGCAACGATTGCGCGGCTGAGCTTCAGCGCGTTCGCCCGAATCTTCTTGAAACACCGCATTTTCTTAGGCGATCGGCGGAATCCATGCTCAACGGTATCGCTTTTGCTCAGCCACACTCGCGCGACTGCGGGCACGACGTTTTATCAACCCGTTTCCGGAGGCCGAGTCATGGAAGTCAAGAAGGAAGTGCGCCTGATCGTCGAGGAGCTCGAACAGCGGATCGCGCCAAGTGCGACCGGGAACCCCGGCAACAACAATCCTCCGCTGAACAACACGAACAATTCCGGCAACGAGGGCACGGGCGGCAAGGTGTCGACGGGCAGCAGGCCACGATCTCCAGGGCCGACCTTTTTTGCGGCCGGTGCGGGGCCCCGGCCCTCCCTGATCGTGTGAGGAGCATCCTTCTGGACGGAAGAGCGCAACGTGCTAATCGGATACCCGCATCTTCGACAGCACCATCGACCGAAAAAAAGCACGGGCATTGCGAGAGCGATACGAAGCCTATTGATTCGGGTTCGCGGCACAGATTCGGACGACGCGGAACGATGCCGGGCACCCGACGACCATCGACCCAGTGACGCCAGAGACCGTCCATGCGTTGTTGCTGATTTTTCCTGAACTAGCAGGACTCGCTTCGGCACTGTGCGACTGGATAGCGGATGAGATGACTGCGAAAGGATGAAGCTGACCGGCTTCGGGCCTCGGCGGCTAAGGCCACAGTCCCCGAGTCGTCCGGAGCCGTCATCCTAGGTCGGTACTTCATGAAATAGTCATGCCCAGTGCGATACTCGGCCTCCAGCCAATCGCATGACGCTTGCGCGCGCCTGCCGGCTGATTCACTGAGGCATTTTCCGTAGAACGTCAGAGCCGCGACAAAATACGCCTTGCGACAATCGTCCGGCCGGGCTTAGTCGGCTACTCGCCAATCAATCTCAGCACGTCCTCACACCTCTGGAAGCGCGCCCACCAGATCGCGTTGTTCCAGGCAGAATTGCGCTTCAAACGAAGTGAGGGATCGTGCGCGATCAGCGCGCGCACGGTTTCGACGCGGCAGCCGCCAAACATCGGACGGTCGGGTCCGTTGAGGGTGCCGGCGGAGACCGCACGAGACAGCGGCGTGACTCCGTTTTCGCCCTCGACGGTCGGGTCTGCTCCGTGGGCGAGCAGCAATGTGAGGATAGTGGGGTCGGTGTCGCCGGCCGCCAGCAGCAGCGGCGTCAGTGTCTCCGGGCCGGCGCTGCGATTCGGGTCTGCGCCGCGATCAAGAAGAAGCCGGACCGCGGCAGCCTGCCGCTGGAGGATCGCGTGCTGCAGCGGCGTCGCGTCCCAGTTGTCTCCCGTGGGTCCGGGCAGGTTCACGTCGGCGCCGGAGTCGAGGAGGAGCTTGATCGCTTCGATTGATCCGGTCCGCGAGGCCCAGATCAGCGCCGTCCACGAGTCGCCGCCCTCATCGGCCTTATGGCCGTCGTCGAGGAGACGGCGGATGGCGGCGACGTCGTTGCGCGCGGCGGCCTGGGTGAGCGGTGTGGTGGGTTCCTCGCGGCAGCCCCCGGAGGCTATGAGCGCGGTGCCGAGACCGAGAAGAAGCATGAAGCGGTGCATGAGCAGGCCTCCTGAGAGGCATCATACACAGAGAACTTTGCGTTGTAAAGCTAGCGCAGGTCTAAGGACCTGCGCTAGGACAGCCACCGTAGTACGACAGCCCCGATAGTAGCGCAGGACTTAGTCCTGCGCCGCAGCCCACGACTTTCAGCGCCGGTCAGACGCGTTCTACCGAGGGCGGCGGACCTGTGAGTGCAAGCGTCGCTGAATCAGAAGCAGCGGCTGCAGCAACTGTTCTTTCCGGACGGGATTGCGTTCTACGGAAAACGATTTGTTCGAACCGCGGTAACCACGCACGGGTTCAATTACTTAACGTGCGCCGACGTCTGAAAATGAAGTGGCGTCCCTTCTGCCAGCGAGTTGGAACCAAATCGTCAGCTGGCTCAAGCAGATCGACGGCCTGCGGCAGGCGGCCTGAGTACTTGCCGCTCAGTCTTCGAAGCCGTACAGTAGCGGCATGGAAGTGCACGTCACGCCCGAAACGGCCAAGAAACTAAAGGATCTCGCCGCGACCAGCGGACGTGCCGCCGAGGACATCGTCGAGGATGCCTTGGCCGGGTACCTCGAAGAGGT
>QHWF01000187.1:16632-18452 GCA_003222455.1 Acidobacteriota bacterium | reverse complement strand
TCGCTCGCCGCGGCTTCCTGCCGCTGGTTGGCCGCTCCTCCGCCGCGTACACCTGTATCCACGTGGCCGACGTCGTCCGCGCCATCGAAGCCGCGATCGATGCGAGCGTCAATCGGGAAGCGATCTTCGTCGGCCACCCGGTGCCGGTTACGGCACGCGAGCTCCTGGAAGGAGTGCGGGCGGCCGCAGGCCGCCGGGCCGTCATCATTCGCGTTCCGGCGCTGGTGACGCGGATCGGCGCGGCTGTCGGCGATCTGGCCGGCGCCGTTCGTGGCCAGCCGGGAGACGGCGGCATGGTACAAAAGGGAGGGATGGTTGTAGAGATTGGTCATTGCTTGAATTCATCGCCGATCAATTCTTTCACACGCCCCGAAGGGCTGCGGGACCGATGCTGATCGCCGATTTCGATCGGTGAGTGGCGATTTCAGGACGTTGACTGTAGCGTGACGATGGGCGTGTCCGAGGTTGAGCGTGCCTGTGGTTCCGACCCGGTCGCCTGCCGTGTTGCCCGTGCGAAGATCTCCAGCGCTCGCGCGGTGTGTTCGGCCGTGTGCGCGGCCGAACAGCTGGCGCGCAGCACGCACTGATCGACCGGACAGCCCGGCGGCACGATCACGTTGACGTACAAGCCGGCAGACAACAGCCGCTGCCAGAGTCCGATCGTGCGCGCTTCATCGCCGATGAGAATCGGCACGATCGGTGACTCCGTGTCGCCAATGACGTACCCGATGTCCTGCAGCCCGCGGCGCAACCGCCGGATGTTGTCCCACAGCTGCGCGCGCAGCTCCGGATGCTGCCGGACGATCCGCACCGCGGCGCGGACGCCCGCGATGTTCGACGCCGATCCGGATGCCGTAAACACGTAGGCGCGAGCCACAAAATGCAGCGCCCGCAATTCCGGATGATCCGACACGCAGACGCCGCCAATGCCCGCCAGCGACTTCGAGAAGGTCCCGACGACGAAGTCGATCTGCGCGAGCACCCCTTGCGCCTCGGCGCAGCCGAGCCCGGTCGCGCCGTACGTTCCAAGCGAATGCGCCTCGTCCACCAGAACGTACGCGCCATACGCGTGGCATACGTCAACGATGTCGCGCAGCGGCGCGACGTCGCCGCGAATCGAATACAGGCCTTCGACCACGACGAGCCGATTCCGCCGGCTGCGGGGGAGCCGTTCGAGCTTCCGGCGCAGACTCTCCGGCGCGTTGTGACGGAACGCCACCACCTGTGAGGCCGTCTGCCGTGTCGCGTCGTAGATGCTCGCGTGGCTGTCGCTGTCGATCAGAATCACATCGTCAGGTCCGCACAACGCGCCGATGAGCGACAGGTTGGCCTGATAGCCGGTGCTGAAGACGATCGCGTGCCGTTTGCCAAACCACTCCGCGAAGTCGCGCTCGAGGTCTTCGTGCAGCGACAACGTGCCATTCGCCGTCCGCGAGCCCGTGGTACCGGTGCCGTACTCGCCGATCGTGCGCCGCGCCGCTTCCATCACGTCGGGATGAAGCGTCAACCCGAGATAGTTGTTGGATCCGAACATCAGCGTCGGCCGGCCGTGCACGGTCACTTCGCATGGCCCAATCACGCCATCGATCACCGTCTCGCCAGGCAAGGCGCCGCCGTTGGCAAACACCGCACGGCGTTTCTCGACGATCCGCAGCTTATCGAGGAGATCCATTGCGTTTCAGCTCGCGGGCGCGCCCGCCCGGGTCCCTGGACGTGCCACGGCCGATGCCGGCGCCGGTCGCGCAACTCCGCGTCGTTTGGGGGTTAACAGGGCAGGACGGCATTACTCACACCGGCTCCTGGACATCAGTCAGCTCCCC
>QHWF01000187.1:0-16583 GCA_003222455.1 Acidobacteriota bacterium | reverse complement strand
CACAACCCGAACCGGTCACTGATCCGCCGCCGGATTGAATCGGTCAACACGTCGGCCGGCACCGTGCCGTTCGGCTCCAGCACGATCACGACACGATCGCCGCGTCCCGCCTCGCTCACGCCAAAGGCGACAACGCGTCCGCGCCGCACACCTGCCACGCCGCCCGCGGCCCACTCCAGATCCTGCGGATGATACTTACGACCGTTGACGATGATGATGTCTTTCGCGCGGCCGCACACGAACAACTCACCGCCGGCCAGATAGCCGAGATCGCCGGTGTACAGCCATCCATCACGGATGGTCTGCACCGTGAGATCGTCCTGCCTATGGTAGCCCAGCATGACCGAGGGTCCCGCGAGGACGATCTCCCCGACCAGCCGTTCCGGCAGCAGCCGGCCGTCAGCACCGACGATACGCAGGAGGTGGCCGGGAAATGGCCGCCCGCAGCTGACGACCTCAACGGTCGGAATGTTCTCGTTGCTGGCGCGTGCGGCCACGCCGCCGATGGCCACGGCATCGGCGGCGATCCGCTCGACGCGAGGCGGGCGGCCGGTCGGGGCAAACGTTGCGGCGACGACGTGCTCCGCGAGACCGTAGCTGGGAAGCAGGCTGGTCGACCGAAAACCAGCCGGCGCGAACTTCCGTGCGAACGCGGCGAGCGTCGGCGCATGGATCGGCTCGGCACCGCAACCAGCCACGCGCCACGAGGAGAGATCCAGTCCGTCGAGGTCGCGTTCTTTCAAGCGGCGCACGCAGAGATCGTACCCGAACGTCGGAGCGAAGCTGATCGTTCCGCGGTATCGCGAGATCGCGCGCAGCCAATCCGACGGGCGTTTGACGAATGCCTGGGGCGTCATGAGGACTACCGGGCTGCACGTATGCACCGCGCCGATCGTCATGCCGACGAGACCCATGTCGTGATAGAGCGGCAGCCAGCTGACCGCCACGTCGGCCGGCCCCGCGTCGAGCCCGTGGGGACCGCTGAACGCATCGATATTGGCCGCCACGTTGCGATGCCTGAGCGCGATCCCCTTTGGTGTGGCGGTCGACCCTGATGTGAACTGGACGAACGCCAGATCGTCGAGCGATGGCTGCTCGACCTCGCCGCCGGTGAGCGGCAGTGCGTCGAGCTCCGCGTGCAGCAGCACAGCCTGCAGATCCGGACACTGGTCGCGCAGTCTCGAGAACCCTGGTGCAAGCGACGCGTTGGTGACGACCGCGCGCGCCCGCGCGAGACGCAGAATGGGCGCCGTCAGGTCGAAATACTCGGTGAGATCGCCGGTCGTCGCCGGCGGATACACCGAGGCGGGAACGACGCCGGCGATTGACGCGCCGAAGAATGCCGTCAGGAACTGCTCCGCGTCTGGCAGAACAAGTGCCACCAGATCGCCACGCACGAACCCCGCCTCTCGCAATCCGCGTGCGATGCACGACGATCGGTGCTGCAACTCGGCGTACGTGCGACGCGTCTCTCCGGCGCCGGCCAGAAACGTGAGGCCGGCGTCGGTCTCCGCCGCGTGGGCGAGCATCTGAGGAAGTGTCCGCAGCTCGCCCATCAGGCGCAGGACCGCCCCTCGATCAATGCCGTGACCTGCGAAACAACGTGACCGACGGTGCGCGTGGCCGGTACGTCATTCAATGGAATGGAAATATCGAAGCGATCTTCCAGCTCCGCGATGACCTCGAGAACTTGCAGCGAATCGAAGCCGAGATCCGCCACGAGATCGCTGGCGAGCGACGGCTCGATGGGCCGGCGGCTGACGTTCTTGAGCACGTCGATCACGCCTTCTTCGATATGGGCCGACGCAGGCTGGGTCATCGACGAAACGTCGTAAGAATAGCATCAGCTGTATCGATCCCGAATCCGGTAATTGAGCAATCGAGCGAACGGGCGCTTTGACATCCGGTAATCGGGTAATCTGATCATCGGGTCGTTGGGTCGCGCACGGCCGTCGGACGGTGGATTGATGAATTATTTATGGGTTGTCGAGCCGTGACGTCTGGCTTCGATGCCTGAAACCCGTGTAATGCAGGATTGGGATGAAGCCGAAACATCCAATGACCAGATTCGTGACCAGATTCGTCATCATCGTCGCGTTGCTGTTCCAGCTGGCGGTCGTGTTGAGCGCGCAGGTCGATCCGCGGACGGCGCTGCTCGAGCGCGCGGGCTGGGACGCGGTGGCCGCAGGCCAGGCACATGCCGCAGCGGAGGCCTTCCGCGAGGCGCTGGCGTCGGATCCAAAGAATGCGCGTCTGTATCTCGGCGCGGGGATGGCCGCCGCGCTCGAGCGGCGTGACCCCGATGCCAGGGACGCGTTCGAACGGAGCCTGGCCCTGGATCCGAAGCTCGTACTGGCGCGCGCACCGCTCGGACAGGTCCTCTACCGCATGGGCGACCTGGGCGCCGCGATTCGCACCTACGAAAAACTGCTCGACGACATGCCGGAGGATCGCGACGTGCACGCCACGCTGGAGCGCTGGCGGCGCGAGCTCGACCTGCACGACCGGATGCGGCAGGCCGTCGGATCGCATTTCACTGTGTCGTTCGAAGGGCCGGCCGAAACGGCGCTGGCGGCGCAGGCGCTCGAGTCGTTGGATGCCGCGTACTGGCGCATCGGTCAACTGCTCGGCGCCTATCCGAGCGACCCGATCCCGGTAGTGCTCTACACAACCGAGCAGTTCCACGATATCACGCGATCGCCGTCGTGGGCGGCCGGCGCCTACGACGGGATCATTCGCGTGCCGATGCGCGGCGCCATCGAAAACGTCAAGGAGCTCGATCGCGTGCTCGCGCACGAGTACACGCACGCGCTGATCCGCACGCTCGCGGCGCGCGGTGTTCCCGCCTGGCTCAACGAAGGCCTGGCCACGGCGCTCGAGTCGGACGACTTCGAGTGGGCGCAGAAAGCCGTGCAGCGGGCCGGCGGTGGCGTCTCGCTTCGGCAGTTGCAGTCCGGTTTCGGCCGGTTCGCCGGGGCGCAGGCGCAACTCGCCTACGCGACCAGCGCGCTGGCGGTCCGCCGCCTGCTCGACGAGGCCGGCGGCTTCGCGCTTGCCAACCTGCTGCGCGATCTCGGCAGCGGCGTCGAGTTCGAGTCGGCGTTCGCGCACCGGACGCAGCACAGCTTCGCTGATTTCCGGGACTGAGCGAACGGAGATTACGGAGCAAACGGTATCGCACAGAGACTCAGAGAAACGGAGAGGTTATTTGTACACAGTTCGTCTCCGTTGCTCCGTTTCTCTGTGTAGAGACGTGTTCGACTTACGGCCACACGGCACGACATTCAAACGCAGAAACCGCAGAACGCGCAGAACAAAACGGTTTTCTCCGCGGGTTCCGCGAGTTCTGCGTTGATCGTCGTGGTTAGGCAATGCGAACGGAGTAGACGAAGGCAACGGTGACCTCCTTTCCGATTGGCTCTGTGCCCTCCAATTCCGATGCGGTGTACACTGCCGCCGATGGCTGCTTTCGCAGGCACACGGTTGATCGACGCGGCGGTTGACGAGCTCAAGCGCCTGCTCGGCGAGCGCGCGTCCGACGCAGCGGCAATCCGCGAGCACCATAGCCGCGGCGAGTCGTACCACACGCCCGCGGCTCCCGACATCGTCTGCTTTCCGCGGACAACCGAGGAAGTGGCGGCGATCGCCGGCATCAGCAAGCGGTTCGGTGTGCCGATTGTGCCGTTCGGTGCAGGCACGTCGCTCGAAGGCCACGTGCACGCTGTGGAAGGCGGCATCACGATTGCCTTTCGCGACATGAATCGCGTGGTGCGCGTCAGCGTGGCGGATCTCGACGCCACCGTCGAAGCGGGCGTCACGCGGCTTCAACTGGAAAAAGCCCTGCGCAACACCGGGCTGATGTTCCCGGTCGATCCCGGAGCCGACGCCACCATCGGCGGCATGGCGGCCACACGCGCATCGGGAACGACGGCCGTCCGCTATGGCACGATGCGCGAGAACGTGCTCGGATTGACGGTTGTCCTGGCCGACGGCCGCGTCATCCAAACGGGGACCCGCGCGCGCAAGTCGTCGGCCGGCTACGATCTCACGCGCCTGTTCGTCGGTTCCGAGGGCACGCTGGGCATCATGACGGACGTCACCGTGCGGCTGCACCCGTTGCCGGAGGCGGTGTCGGCCGCCGTCGGCTCGTTCGAGTCGATCAGCGGGGCGTGCGAGACGGTCATCGCCACCATTCAACTGGGCATTCCCGTTGCGCGAATCGAGTTGCTGGACGAGAACCAGATGGACGCGGTGAACCGTTACACGCACACCAGCTACCGGGTGGCGCCGACGCTGTTCTTCGAATTCCACAGCGACAGCGACAGCCACGTGAAGGAGCAGGCCGAAGCCGTGCAGGCGCTCGCCATCGAGCGCGGCGGCCGCGGGTTCGAATGGGCGACACGGCTCGAGGATCGCGAGCGGCTGTGGCAGGCCCGTCACGCGGCGCTGTACGCGGCCCTCGCGCTGCGGCCCGGCGCGCGCGGATGGACGACCGACGTGTGCGTCCCCATCTCACGGCTTGCGGACTGCATCGTCGACACCCGGACCGACAACGACGGGGCGCCGTTCCCGATCTGCCTCGTCGGGCACGCGGGCGACGGGAACTTCCATCTGATTTACGTCCTCGATCCCGACAACGCTACGGAGCTCGAACACGCGCGCGTGCTGAACGACCGCATGGTGGTGCGTGCCCTGTCGATGGGCGGCACGTGCACGGGCGAGCATGGCGTGGGCCTTGGCAAGATGAAATATCTGGAAGCGGAGCACGGAGCCGCGCTCGAGACGATGCGGACGCTGAAGCGCGCGCTCGATCCCGACAACCGCATGAATCCGGGAAAGATGGTGTTGCCGTGAAACTGCACCGGCGCACGTGGCTCGCCGCGTTGTCCCTTATCCTCCTGGCCGCCGGCGCGGCGGCGTCGGAGATCGCAGACGACCTCAAGGTCCGGCGTGCACGCCTGATGGATCGCCTCGGTCCCGAATCGATAGCCGTCATCTGGAGCGCTCCGGCCGCGCGCTATTCGCTCGATATCGACTACGAGTACCGCCAGGACAGCAACCTGTATTACCTGACCGGCCTGACTCAGGACGAGACGATGCTCGTGCTGATGCCGGGCAATGCGGGCCGGCGGGAAATCCTGTTCATCAAGGAGCGGAATCCGGTCCGCGAGCACTGGACCGGACGCCGTCTCACGACTGACGAAGCGACGGCCCGATCGGGCATCGACACCGTGTTATACGCCGCTCAGTTCGAGCCGTTCATGGCGGCCGTGCTCGAGGGGCGCAGGTTCGATCCGATTGACGCGAAGGAGGGCACGCGCTTCTTCGACGCGCTGGCCTCCGGACGCGCGCAGGTCGCGTTGGCGCTCGACAGCCGGCGCGGCCTCAACGACCCGCTGTCGCCGCCGCTCGAATTCGCGCGGCGGATTCGCGATCGCTTCTTCGGGTTTCAGGTCGTCGACGCGACCCCGGCGCTTGCCGACCTGCGGATGGTCAAGACGGCGTACGAGCGCACACTGCTCGTCAAAAGCCTTGAAATCTCCAGCGAGGCGCAGATGGCGGGCATGCGCGCGGCACGGCCGGGCGCGTACGAGTACGAAGTGAAGGCAGCCATCGAGGCGGTGCACCGCAGCCGCGGTGCGGCATCGTGGAGTTATCCGTCGATCGTCGGCAGCGGTCCGAACGCCACCATCCTGCACTACCCGGGCGGCGATCGGCAGATGCAGGCGGGCGACCTCCTGCTCGTCGACGCCGCGTGCAATTACGAGTACGCCTCCGGCGACATCACGCGCACGTACCCCGTTGGCGGCATGTTTTCTCCAACGCAGAAGGATCTGTACCAGATCGTGCTGCAAGCCCAGGACGAGGGCATGAAGATCGCCAGGCCGGGCGCATCAACCCAGGACATCCACCGCAAGACTGTGGAGGTAGTCAAAGCCGGGCTTCTCAAACTGGGACTCATCACCGATCCGAACAGCGAGCAGTACCGCATGTGGTACACGCACGGCGCGTCGCACTACATCGGGATCGACGTGCACGACGTCGGCGATCGCAATCGGCCGCTCGAGCCCGGGATGGCGTTCGTGATCGAGCCGGGCCTGTACATCCGTCCGAGCGCCCTCGATGCGCTGCCGCGGACGCCCGAAAACGACCGGCTGATCGAAAAGCTTCGACCCGCGGTCACGAAGTACGCCGATCTGGGCGTCCGCGTCGAGGACTCGTTTCTGCTCGAAGAAAGCGGGCTGCGACGCCTATCGGCGGCGGTTCCACGGACGATAGAAGAGATCGAGGCGTTTCTGCGCAATCGGCCCCAGCCCAGCAGCGCCCAGAGGTAGTCAATGCGCTTTCGAGTCGGACACAAGCCACCGGCGGTCAATCATCGATTCGTCGCGGTCGCGATCACCGTTGCGCTGCTGGCACAGCCTGCCCTCGACGCCACCCCGGCGCGGAATTTCATCTGGAAGGCGGCCGGCAAGCAAGGCGTCGTCTATCTCGTGGGGTCTGTTCACGTGCTGACGAAGGACTTCTACCCGCTCAGTCAGCCACTGGAGACCGCCTACAAGCAGTCCGACGTGCTGGTCGAAGAGGTCGATCTCGGCGACATGCAGGAGCCGGGGGCGCAGTTCCAGATGCTGTCGCGCGGCATGCTGCCGAGCAATCAGTCGCTCGACAAGCTGGTGTCACCGGCAACGTTCGCCGCGGTTTCGAAGCGGTTCACCGACATCGGCATGCCGGTCGAGCCTATCAAGCGATTCAAGCCATGGCTCGCGGCCCTGACGCTGATGGCGATGGAATGGCAGAAAGCGGGCTTCGACGCGGAACTGGGGCTCGACAAACATTTCTACGATCGCGCGAAGGCCGACGGCAAGAACGTCGAGGGGCTCGAGACCATCGAGTACCAGCTGTCACGATTCGATGAGATGTCGGCGGAGCTGCAGGATCGTCTGCTCGTTGAAACCCTGAAGGGCATCGAAACCGAACAGGCGAACATGACGAAGCTCGTGGAAGCGTGGCGCGCCGGCGACGCGGCCGCCGTCGAGCGCATCGTGCTCAAGGATCTGGAGCAGGAAGCGCAGCTTTATCAGCGGCTGCTCGTCGAACGCAACAAGAACTGGCTGCCGAAGCTCGAAGCGCTCTTCGCCCGCAAAGGCGCCGCCTTCGTCGTCGTCGGTGCGGCGCACCTCGTCGGACCGGACGGACTGGTCGCGATGCTCAAGGCGAAGGGGTACGCCGTCGAACAGCAATAATTCGCCGCTTCATTCGGTCCCCGCTTTCGCGAACCGTTTGAAGAAGCTGGACTCGTTCCACTTCGGCCGATCCGTGCGGTTGGCAATCCGTACCGCGAGCGCGCGGACGACGTCGACATACTTGTCGGCTGCCGAGAGGTCGATCGGCTGTGCCAGATCGTCAGAGACCGCGTGATACCGCTCGGCGGTCCATTTGCGTGCGATCTCGGCTTCCGCCGTGTTCGGCTCGTATCCCACTTTCATCGCCAGCGCCGGAATGCCTTCGCGGATGAAGCTGTACTGATCGCTCCGGACGAACCGGTTGCGCTGCGGCTCGGGATCGGCCTGCACGCCAAGTCCGAGCCCGGTCGCGACGGCGCGAATGTCCTGACCGAGATCGGACTCGTCGAGGCCCAGCACCATGAGGGTTTTCATCGCGAACAGCGGCAGGAACATGTCGGTGTTCACGTTGGCGACGATGCTGCTGCGCGCGATGGTCGGATGCGCGGCGAAGTACCGCGACCCGAGCAATCCCTTCTCCTCGCCGGTGACGGCGACGAAAGCCACCGACCGCGCCGGCTTCGCACCCGATTCGTGCAGCCGCGTCGCAATCTCGAGAAGCGCCGCAATGCCCGATGCGTTGTCCATCGCGCCGTTGTAGACGCGGTCGCCATTGATGGGCGGATCCGCCAGTCCAAGGTGATCGAGATGCGCCGACAGCACGACGAACTCGTTTCGGCGCTGTGGATCGGCGCCACGGAGCACCGCCGCGACGTTCTGCGACTCCACCTCACCGCGTTCCACATGCACCGTCGCAGTGATGTGGGCCGGCAGTGCAAAATGCGGCACCGGCCGGCCGCCGTCGGCCAGCGCGAGCATCTCGGCGAACGTATGACCCGAACCGGCGAACAGCTTCTCGGCATGCGCCGGGTTCATCGTCACCGCCAGCTGCTGGCCGGCGGTGTCGTCCAGCGAGGCGTCGGCCAGCGCCATCTGCGGGTGCAGGCGTGCGAGCGTCGATCGCGCCCACGGAATGTCCATGCTCTTCGGGTTCGCGATGCTGATGGTCCCGACGGCGCCCGCGGCCCTGTACATCTTCCAACGCTCACCCGCCGATCCGAAGTGCGCCTGCAGCGGCCCCGGCAACGCGGCCGGCGTCGCCGCGATGTGAACCGCCACCGCTCCGCGCATCGAGAGCCCTTCGAAGTCGTTGATCTGGCGTTCAGGAACATTCAGGCCGTAGCCGACGAACACGAGCGGCGCGTCGAGCGACGGCGCAGGCTCCGATCGGACGCTGAGATTCGCGTCCTCGCCAAGCGTCAGCGGTTCGGTCTTTCCGTCACGGACCAGCGCCAGACTCGACTGCGCTTCGAGAATGCGGCGGGTCTTCAGCTGCACCGGTTGGACGTAGCCGTTCACGCCCGCGGGCTCGAGTCCGGCCTTCTGGAAGACCGACGCGACGTAGTCGGCGGCACGCTTGTGTCCGGGGCTTCCGGTGTCGCGTCCCTCCATGGCGTCGCTCGCCAGTACTTCGATGTGAGAGAACCAGCGCTTTGCACCCGGCGTGCTTTGCGCCGCGAGCAAGATCGACGCGGCGACGAGACATGACGCGGTCACGAACAAGACTCTTCGCATCGGGCACCTCAATGAATGGTCGTAGTGCAGGCCGTGTCGCGCAGACCTGAAGGGCGTGCCACACAGTTACTCACATGTGGGGTCCGGCTTCCCGCCTTCGCTTCGCTTCGGCGAGGCACGCCATAGCGCAAAGCGCGGAGGCGGCAGCCGGATTGGAAGAAATCCGCCTAAAGGCGGACGCCACGGGTGATTTCTTCACACGCTAACCATCCGCAGGTCAATCTGAAATCTGCAATCTGAAATCTGCAAATCTGAAATCTGCAATTGCAGCGAAGGGATAGAATACCCGGCCGGAGGATTTCATGTCGAGGATACGCGTGCTGTTCGCCGCGGCCGTGTTCGGGCTGACTGCGTCTGCCGGCGCCCAGGATCGCTTGCAAAGCAGCGACCTGCTGAAGCTGCGATCGGTCTCTACCGTCCAACTGTCGCCCGATGCCACGCGGCTCGCCTATACCATCGAGAACAACGACGGCACCGGTCGACCCTACACGCAGGTGTGGGTGCTGACGCGGGCCGACGGAAAGGCTGTCCGCCTGGGCGGCGACAAGGAGCCGTCCGGCGATCCGCAATGGTCGCCGGACGGCCGGTGGATCGCGTATCGCGGTCGTGCGGCAGGTAAGACGGGCCTCGTCGTCGCGCATCCCGACGGGAGCGAGACACGATTTGTCGCCGAGATGACCGGCACGAACGCGCCGCTGCCGGGCAGCGGCCGGACCGTCGCCTGGTCGCCCGACAGCAGGCAGATTGCGTTCGTCTCGTCGACGCCCGGACCTGAGACGGCCGAGGCCGATGGCGATCCGATGGTCATCACGCGGTATCTTTACAAGCCCGATGCTGCCGAGGGACTCACCCATTTCAACGACAACCGGCGCCTGCATCTCTTCGCCGTCGATCTCGCCTCGCTGCGCGTCGAACAGCTCACCAACGGAAATTTCTACGAGCACTCGATCGACTGGTCACCGAACGGGCAGGAGCTGCTGTTTCTGACCAACCGTGACGCCGACGACGACGAGTTCTTCAACTACGACGTGTACGCGTTGCGGCTGGCCGACAAATCGGTCCGGCGTCTGACCGCCACCGAGAGCAACGAGTACCGCCCGCGATGGTCGCCGGACGGCAGGATGATCGTCTTCCAGGGCACCACCCGCGGCCTCACCGACCGTGAGACGACGATGGAGGACACGCACGTCTGGGTGATGAACGCCGACGGCACGAACCGGCGCGATCTCGGCACGGCGATCGACAACCGCCAGGGTGTGCCGGAATGGACGGCGGATGGGAGCGCCGTGATGTTCACCGTCCAGGAACGAGGGAACGTCCGCCTGTTCCGCGTGCCAATGACCTGCGCTGCAGGCCGTCCGCCTTCGTCGAGCGTTTTGTCTCCAATTGACCCCGGGCGGACCAGCCGAGGAGCCTTGCGCGAAGACAGTCGGCGGGCTGCCGCGGGTTCAGCGGATGCTGGTCAGAGCTGCCCGCCCGAGCGTGTCGTCACTGATCAGGGCACTGTCGGCTCGTTCTCGGCCTCGAAGAACACGATCGCCTATGCCTTCAGCAGCACGACGGACCAGGCGCAGTTGTACGTGATCGACGGATCGGCGGCACCGCGGAAGTTGACGGATTTGAACACAGCGGTTCTCGGATCGAAGCGGCTCGGCGAGGTGGAATCCTTCACGTTCGTCTCGAACGACAACAAGTTCGAAGTGGAAGCCATTCTGACCAAGCCTGTCGGCGTGAGCACGACCGGCAAGTATCCGTTGATTGTCAACATTCACGGCGGGCCGCACGGCCAGCAGGGAGCGGCGTTCAATTTCAAGAACCAGGTGTACGCGGCGCGCGGCTGGGCGACGCTGATGGTGAACTACCGCGGCTCGACCGGTTACGGCCAGGTCTTCGCCGACGCCGTGTTCGCCGACCAGAACGGCAACGAAGGCCAGGACGTGCTGTACGGCGTCAGCGCCGCGATTCGCCGCTATCCGTGGATCGATCGCGATCGGATGGGCGTGGAGGGGACGAGCTACGGCGGTCAGCTCTCCGCATGGCTGATCACGCAGACCAACATCTTCAAAGCGTCGATTCCAACCGCGGCCATTACGAACATCGTCAGCTACAACTACATGACCTACTACAACCAGTACGAAGCGATGGAATGGGGGGTGTATCCGCACCAGGGCAACCTGATGGACACGCTGCTGCAGCGGTCGGCGCTGCGCCATGTCGCCAACGCGCACACACCGACGATGCTGATGCACGGCGAGAACGACAACGACGTGCCGATTGCCGAGGCGGAACAGTTCTATATCGCGTTGAAGGACGTCGGGACTGAAGCCGTGATGGTTCGATATCCGCGCGAAGGCCACGGCATCCGCGAATCGAAGCACGTCGTCGACAGCATCGACCGATCCATCAAGTGGTACGAGAAACACTTCGCGAAATTTAAGAATTAAGAATTCAGATTTCAGATTGAATTCAGGATTTCAGATTGAATTGCAGATTGAATCTGCAATCCTGGAAATCTCAAATGCAATCTGAAATCTGAATTCTGAATTCTGAAATTACAATCCGGAAGAGATAGCTCAGCTTGACGAAGAACTGACGGCCGGTGTTTTGAACCGTGTCCGTACGTCGAAGGATTGCCCGTTGGGCCGCGTCGATGGCGAGGTTCTCGCGGCGGTCGGTATAGCCAACGTAGATGGCTGTTCCCGGATTCAGAAGACAGGTCAGCAGCAGATCCCCCTGCAGGACCCGTTCGTGCTCGAGCGACACCAGCGCGGCGTTGGGCTGCACCTTGGCGTAATCGAGAATCCAACGCAGCGACAGCGGGCGCGAGAACTGATAGTTCAACTTCCATCGGGCAATCCCGTTGACGAACGCATTCCGCGAACCGCTGTCCAGCGGCACCGCGAAGCCGTGACGCGCCTCCAGCCGGTTGTCGATGTAGGTCTGCTCCAGGACCAGACGGGCCGAGGGCCGGAACGTCAGCGTCAGATCGACCTCACGCGCGTCGGCAAGCGACGGCGCAAGACCGGGAGCCGGATCGAAGTTGATATCGGTTCCTTGCGTATACGTTGCCGCGCCGGCCAGCCAATTCAGCCATTCCGTGCTCAGCGTGAGCGTGGTCATCTGCTTGCGGAACCCGATCTCCTTGAACAGCTCGAACGCCCGTTCGTGTCCCACTTCGATCTTCGTCTCGCGGATCAAATCGACCTTGAACTGACCGTTGAAGCTCCAATCCTGCACCCGCCCCGCGCGATCGCGGTTCCACAGGGTCGAGACCGTGGGCCCGAACTTCACGACCGGGCTGTGCTTCGGCCGCCAGCGATACTGCGCCTCCTGCTCGATTTGACGGATATCGACGCGCTTCACGTACCCGAGCTGCGAGCGGAATTCAGGACTGAGATCGGTGTAGCGGGCCAGGTAGCCAAAGTGTCTCCCGTCGCGCGTCAGCTCCAGGAGCGCCCCGGGCCCGGCGTCGGGCTGACCATCGATGGGCTGCGTGGTGCTGTGCATCGCCTGTCCGGAAACGACCCAGTTCGGATTCAGCTTGAATCGCGCATCGACCGAGACGACGCGGTTGGAGCTGGGACCGAAGTCCCGGCTCGTGGCGAGGAACCCGATGCTCGATTGTTCGCCGAACTCTCGCCGCACGCGCATCACGCCGTTGATCGTCCGCGTTCCGTGGAGTGGATCCCCCGGAGCACTCAGCCGGCCCGACGCACGGTCGTCGATCGCGAGACCGCCCAGGGCCCAGCCGCCGGCCTTTCCCGTGAGGCGGATCCCGAACTGCGGATCGGCGACGCGGCGTGAGAAGAACAGCGTCCTCGGCGTCTGGAAAAAGCCGGCGTTCTCGAGAAAGAACGGCCGGCGCTCGGGGAAGAACACCTCGAACCGCTGGTTAATCGTCACCTGCGGCTCGTCGGATTCCACCTGACTGAAATCGGGATTCAGAGCCACATCGAGCGCGAATGCGTCGTGCAGCACGACTTTCGCGTCCAGACCACCGCGGAGCTCGCCCTGGCTCGTGAGGCCCGCGCCCGACGGCGACGCCAGGTCGAGGTACTGAGCGTTTGTAGAAATTCCATACGGGATGAGCTGCAGATTGCGGCCCGGAGAAATGTTGGCAAGGCCGATCGCGTGCGCGAACTGCGGCACGAACCCCTGAACACGCTTCGTGATGTAGGGCCAGTACGACTCTTCGTTGTTGCGTTGGATGATCCGCCCGACGGCGATTCCCCAGCTCTGTTCCGACGTGCTCGAGAACCGGAGGCTCTTGAATGGAATCCGCATCCGGACGACGTACCCCGACTCCGTGAGTTTTCCCTCGGATTCCCACAACGTGTCGAAGCTGTCGTCGTTCTTCTGACCTTCGGTGAAGATGCCGTCGAGCTGGACGCCGAACGGATTGGCAGCGAAGTAATAAGCACGCTGCCCGTCGCGGAACGTGTCCAGGTAAACGACCACGTGGTCGTCGCCCAGGATCGCTTCACGTCTCGCCAGGTGCGACCGAATCTGCTCCGGCTCGTCCTCGCAGACGAACACGACGAACAGGTTCTTGTCGTCGTACGAGACGAACGCCGTGGTCTTCCGGCTCACCGGAACGCCATCGCCAGGATCGCGCTGACGAAACTCGGTGAGCCGGCCCTTCACATCTCTCGGCACGTTCAGGAGCGACTGCAGACCAGGAGGTGTCGTTCGAGGGATTTCGAATCTCGGTGGGTCGGGTCGTGCGATGGCCGGCGCGAGGAGGACGAACGCCGACCACAGCAGCAGGCCCGCTCTTGTTCGCGCGTGACAGGCGATCGTCATGATCCAACGACACGCGACGCCCGCATCGGCGGCGAATAGTGCACGTGCTGCCGCCTCTTCATCGAGGCCATCAGGACTGTCGCGTAGATCTCCGTGATAAGCGCGAGCAGGATCCGCACCCCCAGAACGACCGGGACGCCCCAGACACTCCACAGGAAGCCGGCGACGATCGGCCCGCCAACCTCTCCGGCGTCCTCTGCAAGACACATGAGGCTGATGATTTGCGTCCGGCGCTTCTTTTCGAGGCTCGACACATCGGCCATGAGCGCGCCCCAGGCGGGCTTGAACGCGGCCTTGCCGACGTCGTCCACGACTTTGCCCAGGGTGATTCCCGCGAGGTTGGGGAGCGCTATGAAGAGGATCGACGAGAGCGTGTTCGCGATTCCCCTGACCATCAGCACGAGCTTCTGGCTGACATTGTCCGACAGCCAGCCAAACAGCGGTCCCGAGAACGTAACGACGACCGTCGAGGCCGTGTACACGATACCGGTCTCCGCCTCGCTGAGGCCGGCGTACTGGGTCGCGAGAATCGGCAGCAGGCCGCGCAGCATCTGCGCGGTGCCGCTGATCAGGGTGCCGAGAACAATGTACGAAAAGATGACGCGTGACGATGCCGATCCTGTAACGTTCTGTCCGGGAAAGCCGGTTCCCGGCTCGGCCCCCACCGGCTCCGGCCGCCGGCCTGACGACTCGCTCGTCGTGCTCGTCTCCTGGACATATCGCCCGACGATGAACACCGGCAGGATGGACAGCACGAATGCAACGACGAAGACCAGTGAATAATTGGACGCGGTGAGCCCGAGCAGGATGCCGGCGACCGCGCTCCCGAGCGACCCTCCCACGCTCTTGGCCGTCGAGTACCAGCCGAACGCCGCCGCGATTCTCTTCTGACCACCGTGTTCGGCCAGCAACGCGTTGAGCGCCGGATCGCGCATGGACTGCGAGATCCCGTAGACGGACCGTACCGTGAGCAACTGCCAGGGGGAGCTGACGAAGGCCAGGGCGAGCGAGACGACGCTGCGCAGGGCGGTGGCGGCTGTGAAGCTCGGTTTGAGTCCGATGCGATCGGCAAGGACGCCCATCGCCGGCTTCAACGCCATCGCCACGACCAGGTTGATCGAGGCGAGGAGGCCGATCTCAGACAGGTGCATCCCGAGGTGATAGGCGTACAGCGGCAAGGCGAAGCCGATCACGCCGAAGCTGAGCCGCGATAGAAACCCTTCGGCGACGATGGCTGCCAGAGCCAGCGTGTCGGCGCGTGGCCCCGATTTCATTGGCGGCTCGTGACGCCGACTTCAACCGGGGACTTGGCAGCGGGAACACCCTCCAGAGCCTTTGCGGCCGGAACATCCCCCAGACGCCTTGCGGCGGGAACATCCGCGCAGGCGTACGTCTCGATGTAGTCAGCGATAAGCGGCGCAGCGTCCCGCACGCCCTTGTAGCTGGGGAAGTAGTTCAGATCCACGACGACCGGTCCGTCAAACCCGTCGATCAGGTCCAGGCCATACAGGCCCAGGCCGCAGACTTCGCCGCAGCGGAGAGCGATCCTGCGCACCTCGGCGCTGACCGTGCAGGGAATCCGTTGCGGCAACGTGCCGTTCGTCCCGCAGTGCTGACGCGTGGCGAACACTTCCGTGCCGATGACGGCCACCTTCAGCTCCTCCCGGCAGCTGGGCACGAACTCCTGAACGAGCACGGGCCGGGGCGGCAATGGAACGCCCGCCAGTTCGCCGGGCTCGTTCACGATGTGGACCCCGTTGCCCCGGTTCCCGTCGAACGGCTTCATCACCAGTGGCATCCTGGCGGCGACGACGTTCAGCAGGCTCAGATTCCCGGTGACCCACGAACGCGGAATGGGAATGCCTGCGGCGTGCAAGCGCCGCGCGGTCATGATCTTGTTCTGCGCGGCAATGCAGGAGAGATACGGGTTCAGCAGTCTCGCGCCCTGGAGGTGCAGCACGCCGGCCAGACTGAGCCACAGGTCGGTATGTGACTTCAGGATGTACAGATCGTGGCTGACGGACAGCTCCTCCGGCCGAAGGAGCATTTGCTCGGCGATGCCAATCTCGACCTGAACGCCCCGTGCTTTCAAGATGTCGAAAACACTGACGAGCACCGGGTTCGGTGACCGGGAATTATTCCGGAACGCCAGCATGAAGTACAGTCGTGCGCGCATCGTCAATTCACTCGACGTCGATCCGTAGATTGACAAGCCGACTCACACGGTCTGGGTTGTTCGCGTTTCACGAAGCCGCTCCGAGCACGAGCTCGCCGTGCATCGCCCCCTTTGCGGCCGTCACGAGGTAGTCGGCCAGGACGCCAGGCGCGTTGGGGACGCCCATGTAGCTCCCGAACTTCTGCACGTCCACGACGTACGGCCGGCCACCGCTCACCACCGTGTCGAGGCCGTATAAGTCGATCCCGAACACACGACCGCAGCGAAGCGCGATGTCGCGGAGCTCCGCACTCAACTCGAAGGGCTGGCCCAGTTTGTCCTCGTACTTCTGAATCGGCCAGATTCGTCTGACGCCGAACAGCCGCCCGCCAACGCAGTAAATCTTGCAGTCCGGTCCGTCCGGTGCGTGGTAGCGCTGGGCCAGCATCAGGCCGTCGCGCGTCACGTCGTCGAGCTCGTTCAGTTTCCGAATGATGCGGATGCCGGCGCCGCGAGAACCGCGATAGGGCTTCAGAATGAGGGGGCCCGCATCGAGGAGCGGCCGGAACTCGTTCGGATCGCTCGCCACGTACGTCTCGGGGGTCGGCAGGCCGGCCTCCATGAGCATCCGCGTCACGATGATCTTGTTGCGCATCATCGCAACCGTGGGGTACGGATTGAGCGTCGTCGCTCCAAGCGCATGGAGGGCTCCGGCGACGCTGAGTGCCAGCTCGGTGCCCGACTTGAGGATGTACAGATCGTTT
>QHWF01000204.1 GCA_003222455.1 Acidobacteriota bacterium | reverse complement strand
GGTGGGGCGGGTAGGGCGGGTAGGGCGTGCAAGGCGGGTAGGGCGGGTAGGGCGGGTAGGGCGGGTGCGGCAGGGCAGGGCGGTCGGGTTGGGCCGGGGAGCTCGGGCCAGACCCACCCGCCCTACCCGCCTCACCTGCCCTGCCTGCCCTTTAGATGGCTGGCGTCCCCGTTCCGCGATCGGGTCGGGGCGGCGTCGGAATATCAGGAGGTCCGGCCGGCGGCGGAATGTCCGGCGGCGGCACGGGTCTGATGTCCGGTGGCGGCCGGTCGATGATGTCGGGCGGCCGCGGAAAGTCCGGGCTCGACGGTTGTTCGATCATGCGTGAAACCGGTGCAACAACCCTGCCTAACCGGCGAATGTCACGGTCGAACGCAGAGGCCCAGCCTTCGCTCGACCCACATGAGCGAGCTACGGCATGGCAAGCGCAAAGGCCGCAAAGAAAGACCGGTGAGGTGGGACGTTCGGGCGCCATTCGGTCGGGCTACGTGCATCAAGCGTGCGTCGTCTCGCTCGACAGTTCACCTCGAACGTGAGCTTCACACGCGAGCGCGACGCGTAAGAGCGTGTCGGTCTGCATACGACAGCCGACGAGCTGCATTCCACACGGCAATCCTGCCGGTGTGCGGCCCATGGGCACAGATACGACCGGGTGGCCGGTGACGTTGAAGAGCTGTGTCAGCCGCAGCATCATGTTGCGGACCGGCTCGGTCGATCGTCCAACCGCCACGGTGCTGGCGCCAATCGGCGGGGCCGGGATCGGCAAGGTCGGCAGCAGCAGCGCGTCGTGCTGCGCCAGCGCGGCGTCCACTTCGCGCCGGAGCACTTCGCGTCCCGCCAGCGCGCGCACATAATCCTCGGCGAGGACGTACCTGGCCATCTCCAGTCGCAGCCGGACCGGTTCCGTGTATCGTTCCGGCATCGTGTCGAGTGTGACGGCATGGTACGCAGCGGCGTCCGCGAAGCTGATGTGCATGTAAACGGCTGCGATATCCGTCGCGTGATGGATGTCGCTGTCAGCGACGCGAGCGCCGGCAGTACGCAGCCGCTCGAGCGCACGTTCGAAGCACGCGCGCACGTCATCGTCGAGCAAATCGCAGAAGTACGGGCGCGGCACCGCAAGCCGCAGTCCGCCGACCGGCATCGGCGCGGGAGTCGTCGCTCCACCGTCGCCGAGCATCGCGTGATACAGCAGCGATGCGTCGGCGACGTTCCGGGCGAGTGGACCGACGTGATCGAACGTCCTCGACAGCGGGACAACGCCATCGCATGAAATCTCGCCAAACGACGGTTTGAGGCCGACGATGCCGCAGGCCGCCGCGGGAATGCGGACCGATCCACCCGTGTCGGTTCCGACGGCCGCGAGCGCCATTCCCGTTGCCACGCTCGCGGCGGAACCGCCGCTCGATCCGCCCGGCGATCGCGACGGATCCAGGGGGTTGCGGGTTGGACCGAAGGCGGAATCTTCGTTGGTCGTCCCGAAGGCGAACTCGTGCAGGTTGGTCTTGCCGACGAACACGGCGCCGGCCTGACGAAGATGCGCAATCGCGGGTGCGTCGCGATCGGCGACGTGGCCGTCGCGCACGCGCGACGCGGCGGTGGTTGGCAGACCACGCATGTCGAGCAGATCCTTGATGGCGATGGGCACGCCGTGGAGCGCGCCGCGATCGCGTCCCGCGGCGAGCTCGCGATCTGCTTCACGCGCCTGACGGCGCGCCTCGTCTGCCGCGATCAGAATGAACGCGTTCAGCCTTGGATTGTCGGTTTCGACACACTGCAGGCAGTCGTTCGTGACCTGCTCGCAGGTGAGCTCGCGCGCGCGCAACCGCCGCCCGAAGTCCTCGATCGAGATCATGCTTGTGGCCATTGTCACGCCAGGAGCGTGTCCGACTGAATGACGCCACGCGGGAACGCAAAGGCCGCGAAGGCCGCTAAGGAATACATTCTTCCTTTGCGCCCTTTGCGGCCTCTGCGTTGAATCGTGGACGTTCGCTCTCTCGAGAAGTTCGTCCGCATGACTCCCTGTCTCTGTGGCTGATTCTCTGTGTGCTCTCGGCCTGCTCTGTGTCGATAACTCGGACGCGCTGTAGGGCCGCGCAGGTCATGGCTTGGGCGGCGCGTCGGCGCCATCGGCGCGTTCGTTGAAGTCGGCCGCCCGGAGCGCTTTCGTCGTGCGTGCCAGCGTGTCGAGCAGCGGCTTCAACGCCGGCAGCCCGCGCCGTTCGGCATCGGCCTGCGCCGCCTCCAGCCATTGATCGAGGGTCATCGTTAATCGTCCTCACCACCAAGGACACAAAGGGAACAATGGACACAAAGGTAAAATTCGTACACTGGCTCTCTTTGTACTCTCCTTTTTTTTCGTCCTTGTGTGGGGACGTGCCGGTATGCGGCCGTTCGTTCAGCCATCGAGGTCAGGAAACGGTATTGAGTCATTGCCTTTTGTGCCCTTTGTATCCTTTGTGTCCTTGGCGTTAACGTTTATGTCCTTGGCGTCAACGTTTGTGTCTTGGCGTCAACGTTTCTTCACCGAAATCGCCACTCCATCCCGCATCGGCACAATCGACGTGATCAACAGCGGATGGGCCGCGAGCCGCTCATTGTATTCGGCAATCGCCCGCGTGTCGCCAGGATCCCGCTGTGGCCTCGCGACGAATCCGGGCACGACCTCGCCGTCCCACAACACGTTGTCGGTGATGAGCAGCCCGCCGGGACGCAAGAGCGTCACCAGCCGATCGAGCAGCGGCGAGTAGAGTTGTTTGTCGCCGTCCTGAAAGATCACGTCGAAGGGTCCGGCGACTTTCGCGAGCATCCGTTGCGCATCGCCGACAATCACGTTGACGCGGCCCGCCAGCCCGGCGCTTTCGAAGTTGTCGCGTGCCTCCCGCGCCCGGTCCGCGTTCATCTCCATCGTCAGCAGCGATCCGCCGTCTGGCAACGCACCAGCCAGCCAGATGCCCGAGTAGCCGATCGCCGTGCCGATTTCCAGAATGCGCGTGGCGCCGGCCGCCATGGCGAGCGTCCGCAGGAGAGCCCCGACCTCGGCATCGACCAGCGGCAGGTTCCGCTCCTCGCCGGCTCGGGCGATTGCCTTGAGGACTGAATCGGCCGAACGATTCAAGCTGGAAAGGTACTGCTCGACCGGATCAGGAACGATTTGACCCATAATTGAAACGTAAAACTGAAAACTTCAAACGTAAAACCTCTAAAACCTCTAAGACCGAAGGCTCAAGCGCAAAACTTAATCCGAAAACTGAAGGCTTGCACATGAAAACGTTGACGCTTTCGGAATTCGACCCTTTGCGTTTGACAGTGAGGTTCGTTCTTGGCTTTTAGGTTTTAAGCTTTAAGTTTTAAGTTTAACGTCAGTATGCGTCACACCAAAATCATCGCGACGGTCGGTCCCGCCACCGACACCGATGCCATGCTCGATGCACTGATCGCTGCCGGCACGAACATCTTCCGGCAGAACTTTTCGCACGGCACGCACGACACCCACCGTGCGACCTTCGCGCGGATCCGGGCCGCCGCGCGACGAGCCCGCACGGAGGTGGCGATCCTGCAGGACCTGGCCGGTCCGAAAATCCGTACCGGACTGCTCGACGGCCATCAGCCTGTCCAGGTGGGGGCTGGCGAGGATCTGCGCATCGTCACCGGCGACATCGTCGGGGCCCCCGGCCGAATCTCGACCGCGTTCGCGGGCCTCGCGGCGAGCGTCCGTCCGGGCGATCGGCTGTTGCTCGCCGATGGCTCGGTGGAGCTTCGCGTGCAGTCGAGCGATGGTCGCGAGATCAGGACCATCGTCGTCGAGGGTGGCCGGATCGGCGAGCACAAGGGGATCAACGCGCCGGGCGTGCCGCTGCCCGCCTCGGCGATCACGCCGAAAGACGTCGACGACCTCAAATTCGGCCTGGCGCTCGGCGTCGACATGGTGGCCATCAGCTTCGTTCAGAGCGCACAGGATCTTCGGCGGGCTCGCGAGTTGATGGCCGCGGACGGCGCCGCCGACGTGCCGCTCGTCGCCAAATTGGAGCGGCCGCAGGCCCTCGACGATCTCCAGGGCATCCTCTCCGCCAGCGACGCGGTGATGGTGGCCCGAGGAGACCTCGGCCTCGAGATGCCGCTCGAGAGCGTCCCGCGCGCGCAGAAGGAGATCACGATCGGCGCGCGGCGGCACGGCATCCCGGTGATCGTGGCCACGCAAGTGCTCGAATCGATGATGCACGACCCGCGGCCGACGCGCGCGGAGGTCAACGACGCGGCCAACGCGGTGGACGACGGCGTGGATGCGATCATGCTGGCGGGCGAGACCGCCGCCGGGGATTACCCGGCGCGCGCCGTGCAGACGCTCGACGCGATTATTTGCGACGCCGAGGCGAGCCCGGCCTTCGAGCTGGCAGCGCTCTATCGCCGGACGGATCACAAGGATCATGCACACGCGCTGTGCGAAGCGGCCGTTATGCTCGCCAATCGTGGCGATGCCCAGGCGATTGTCGCCGTCACGCGCGGCGGCACCACCGCCCGCCGCCTCTCGGCGCTGCGCCCGCTGGCGCCGATCATTGCCGCGACGAATCACGAGGAAACCGCGCGCCGGCTGTCAATTTATTGGGGCGTGGTGCCTTTACGGATGGACATCGGTGAAAACGTCGACGCGGCTGGAACCATCATCAGCCAGGAGCTCGTCGCACGCGGGCTGGTGCGCGCCGGCAGCACCGTCGTGCTGATCAGCGTCAGCCCCGATCTCACGCGCGCCGATGCCAACTACCTGAAGATTCAGCGTCTCTGATGCCTTCGCTCCGCTATCCCACCTTCGTTGCGGTCGTCGCCGCGTTCGTCGTGGCGGGCCTGGTTGTCCGGATCCTGCATGCGATCATCCATCGCCTGCTGGATGCGCTCGAGATCGTCGGACCCGAGAACCGCGCGGCAGTTCATGCGCGGGCGAAGCAGCTGACACGCGCCCTCACGGTCGTGTCGTTCGGCCTGGCCGCGGTCGCGAGCGTGTCGCTCACGCTCACGCGCCTCGGATTCCGCGAATCGCAATGGAACCTGCGCGCGATTGGACGATGGGCGGGCACGCACGGCATCAACCTGGTCGTCATCGGAACCGGCGCGTTCATCGTCGTTCGCGCGGCCAACCTCGCGATCGAGCACCTGCAGTTCAAGCTGGCGCGGAGCCATGCCTCGACCGATCTCGAGTGGCAGCGTCGCGCGACGACGCTGGCCGGCATTCTCACCAGCCTCGTGACCGTCGCCGTCGGGTTCGTCGCCGTCCTGATGCTCCTGCGCGAGATGTCGATCGACGTCGTCCCGATTATGACCGGCGCCGGCATTGCGGGGCTCGCGATCGGGTTTGGCGCGCAGAACCTGGTCCGCGACGTGATCTCCGGGTTCTTCCTGATTCTCGAAGATCAGGTCCGCATCGGTGATAACGCCCGGATCAACGGCGTCGCGGGTTCGATCGAGCAGATCAACCTGCGGACGATCGTGCTGCGCGATGCCGAAGGCGCCGTTCAGGTGTTCCCGAACGGCACCATTACCGCGCTCGCCAATCTGAGCAAGCAGTTCGCCTACGCCGTTGTCGACGTGAAGGTCGCATATGTCGAGAACATGGATCGGGTGTTCGGGACACTCCGCGAAGTCGGCGCCGGCCTGGAGCACGATCCGACATGGTCGGCGCTGGTCCTGGCGCCGCTCGACGTCGCTGGTATCGTTTCGCTCGACGATGGGATGGCGACAGTGCGGGTGAAGCAGAAGACGCTGCCGCTCAATCAGGTCAAGATGGCGAACGAATTGCGGCGGCGGATCGTGACCATCTTCGTCACCCGCGGCATCAGGCCCTTCGGTCCGTGAATGGATCCAAGGCCACGAAGCAATGCATCAACACGAAGCTCACGAAGACACGAAGACACGAAGAAGAATGAGTTTGATGAAAATGAGCTTTCGTGCGTGCTTCGTGGTTTCGTGTCTTCGTGGCAAGAGATGGTGCGCACGAGGGCGCCCTTCGTGGTCTCCACTCGTGACCTCGTCAGGCAATCTTTCGGCGTCTGACTTACGTCTAAGGTCCATATGTTACAGTCCCAGTTCGTGCGCACATCGATGCTCGCTGTCTGCCTGATGCTGGCCGCCATGGCGGCGCCGTCGGCACAGCCCGGCGGGGCCCCTGGCTCCCCGGCGTCCTCTTTCAGCGTGCCGGTCGTTTACCGGAAGCTGCCGAACGGGCTCCGGGTCGTCGTGAGCGAGAACCACGCGGCCCCGGTGGTCGTTGTCGAGGGTTGAAGGTGGTGGACAAGGTCATCGCGGCGGTCCAGGAACACGGCATCACGGACGACGAGCTGAAGCAGGCGAAAGTCAATTTCCGATCGTCGTTCCTCGAGAGTCTCGAGGGTGGCGCCATCCCCGGCTTCGGGCGCGCCGACCTGCTTGCCGCGCTCGCGTTGTACGACGACGATCCGAACCGAATCAACACCATCCTGGCCGAGCTCGAAAAGATCACGGCGA